>CAUWEA010000115.1:0-6186 GCA_963557735.1 uncultured Faecalimonas sp.
GAAGTACTGCGTCTGAAATATGTTCCGGCGCCACCTTCAGCTGCCCGCTGACATGGTGCTCACACAGTTCCCGGAAAAAGGTGTCATCTTTGTCCGCCATCAGGTAGTCAAAACGGATCCCGGAACGGATAAAGACTTTCTTCACATTCGGAAGCTCCCGCAGTTTCCGAAGCAGCTTTAAATAGTCCTGGTGATCTACTTTCAGATTCCGGCACGGCTTTGGAAACAGACACTGTTTTTCCTTGCACACCCCGTACTGAAGCTGCTTTTCGCAGGATGGCGCGCGGAAATTCGCTGTCGGGCCGCCTACATCGTGGATATACCCTTTAAAATCCTTATCCCATACAAACTGGTTCGCCTCCGCCAGAAGCGACTCATGACTTCTCGTCTGGATGATACGTCCCTGGTGAAAGGTCAGCGCACAGAAATTGCAGCCTCCAAAGCATCCCCGGTTGCTGATCAGACTGTATTTTACTTCCTCGATCGCAGGGACTCCGCCTGCCGCCTCATAGGACGGATGATACGTCCGCATATATGGAAAGCTGTACACTCTGTCCATCTCCGGCTGCGACAGAGGCTTTGCCGGAGGGTTCTGCACCACATACAGATGATCCGAATACGGCTCCACAAGCCGTTTCCCGGAAAATGGATCTGTATTGCAATACTGTACATAGAAACTCCGCGCATAGTTTAACTTATCTTTTTTCAATTCTTCATAAGACGGAAGCGTGACCGCATCATAGACACTGCTTAAATCTTTTGCCTTATACACGGTCCCGTCGATAAATGTGATATCCCCGACTGCGATCCCGCTTTTTAAGGCATCGGCGATCTCCACGATTGACCGCTCTCCCATTCCATAGGAGATCAGATCTGCCCCCGAATCCAGAAGAATCGACCGTTTCAGATGGTTCGACCAGTAATCGTAGTGGGCAAGCCGCCGCAGGCTCGCCTCAATTCCACCGATGATCACCGGTGTCTTCTTATAAACCTGACGGATCAGATTGCCATAGACGATCGTGGCATAATCCGGACGTTTTCCCATCACCCCGCCCGGTGTAAAGGCATCCGTCTTTCTTCTTTTTTTTGATACAGAATAATGGTTGACCATGGAGTCCATATTTCCCCCGCTGATCAAAAATCCGAGTTTCGGCTCCCCATATTCCATGATACTTTTATTATCTTTCCAGTCCGGCTGGGAAATGATCCCGACCCGGTATCCATTTGCCTCCAGAATACGGCTGATGATCGCCGGGCCAAATGACGGGTGATCCACATAGGCATCTCCGATCACATAAGCAAAATCTACGCCATCCCAGCCGCGCTCCTCCATATCCTTTCTGCACACTGGCAAAAATCCCTGATTCATTCTTTCTACCTCATTTGTTTTAATTGTGTAAGTTCCTGCTCTGTCAACTTGCGGTACTGTCCCGGAAGAAGTGTTTCATCCAGTTCAAGACTTCCCATCGACAGGCGCTTCAGATAAATCACTTTCTTTCCGACCGCCTCAAACATCCGCTTTACCTGATGAAATTTTCCCTCATGGATCGTAAGTTCGACCTCTGACAGTTCTGCGGAACGCAAAATCGTAAGCGCCGCCGGAAGCGTCATCTTTTTCTCTCCAATATCCACGCCTTCCCCGAATTTTTTTCTGTCTTCTTCTGTCACTTTTCCTTCAATCCTCGCATAGTACTTCTTGTCCACATGTTTTTTCGGGGAAAGAAGATCGTGCGCCAGCGCTCCGTCGTTTGTGATCAGAAGAAGCCCCTCTGTATCTTTGTCAAGCCTTCCCGCCGGAAACAGATCTTTTCGTTTACGTTCCCCGATCAGATCGATCACCGTCCGCTCTCTCCGGTCTTCGGTTGCAGAGACAACTCCCGCCGGTTTATTTAACATATAATATTCATATTCCTGATATCCGACGATCTCCCCGCGGCATGCGACAGTCTGTGTGTCACCGTCCACCTTTTCTTCCGGCTTCCTGACAACGCTCCCATCCACAGTGACCATTCCTTTTCGGATCATCTGTTTTACTTCACTTCTCGTCCCGACCTGCATGTCGGCAAGATATTTATCTAATCGCAACATTATGACTGCCATCTCCATCCCGGAAGGTATTTGTTTTTCACCGTGCCTGCGGAAAGTTTGCCCCATCCAAGCGGATAATCATCCACACAGATCAGATACCACCCTTTTTCTTTTGCAGAGACAAGGTCTTCCACATCCAGTGTCTCCCCTTTTAAATATTTGACCACACGCTCATCTTCTGCCGGAAGACAGATGCAGTGCTTATATGCTTCTTTCTTTAAATGCATCGCAAATGCCTGACTTGGTTCAAACCGGTTCTTTTTCAGTTCTCCTAAAAGAAGCCCGGTGCGAAGGAAACGGATTCCTCTCACATCCGGCAGATCCTCCGGCATATAGTAGACACATTCACCGTGGATCTCCAGACGGCTCTTCTCCAGTTTCCAGCTGACGTTTTCAAAAAATGTCTCCAGCTCTTCCGGGATCTTTTTCACACCGGTCTTCGGATTTCTGTCTGTCTTCCCGCGCTTTTGCTGCAGCCGTTCTTCCGGTTTTTGTTCTGGCTCCCCTTTTTGCAGAAGCGCCACATAATGTCCCTCTCCATGAAGCTTGTGTGGGAACATCCGCACCGTCTTTTTCAGGTCTTCCCGCTTACTTTCTGAGACTTCCGGAATTCCTGGACAGAACCCTTCATATGGGACGATATCGCAGATTCGGAATTCCGGATACTGTTCCAGCAGATATTCGATCGTCCCCTCATTTTCCTCCGGATCAAATGTACAGGTAGAATATAACATCATTCCACCTGGTTTTAACATTCTTGCCGCCTGCGTCACGATACTTCTCTGAATCTTTGCGAAAAACTCCGGTCCATGTTCCTCCCATGCTTTGACCATCTTTTTATCTTTTCGGAACATCCCTTCCCCGGAGCAGGGAGCATCGATCAAAATCTTATCAAAATACCCTTCAAAATATTCTTCAATCTTGCCTGGTTCCTCACTTAACACGAGTACATTTCCAATCCCAAACAATTCAATATTCTTTAGCAGTCCTTTTGCCCTCGAGTTGCTGATATCATTTGCCACGAGCACCCCGGTGTCACCGAGCTTCGCACCCAGTTCTGTCGCTTTCCCTCCAGGCGCTGCACATACATCGAACACTTTGTCTCCCGGTTCGACCGGAAGACGGTTCGCAGGCGTCATCGCACTTGGCTCCTGCAGGTAATAAAGTCCTGCAAAATAATAAGGATGTTTCGATGGCTGTACCTGCCCGCCATCGTAATAAAATCCATTTTCGATCCACGGGATCGGCTTTAACTTAAATGGAGAGATCTTCTGAAATTCCTCCACACTGATCTTCCTCGTATTTACCCGCAGCCCATACAGACGCGGCTCTTCGTAACATTTTATATAATCTTTATATTCATCCTGAAGCAATGCTTTCATTTTCTCTTCAAATTTCGCTGGTAAATTCATTTTTTCCTCCAAATGGTATTATCTCAAAAAAATCACCCAATATATTGTATCATATTCCATTTTATTACACCACCCCAAACCGCACGCAAAAATCCAGGAAAATTTCTTCAGTAGCTGTATTTCCGTATTTTCTGTTCTGCGTACTTTAGAACCGGATAAGGATTGACACCTGTCTCCGTTCCATCAGGATAAATATAAATCCCCAGATGAAGATGCACCGGGAACATCCCTTTCGTCCCTTCTTTTCCGTAACCGCTATCGCCCATAAAGCCGAGCAGCTGCCCTGCTTTCACCGGATCCCCCTGCCGTATATTTGCATAAGAGTCCAAATGTGCATAATAAAAATATGCGCCCGCCTCTGTCCGGATCCCAATCCGGTTTCCGCCTTTTTCAAGCCATCCCATCTGTTCCACCACTCCATCCGTCATGCTGATGACCGGATAGATGCCTCTCACATCTTCTCCTGCCATCAGATCCGTACCTTCATGGCCCCGTTTTCCCCCATAGCTGCGCTCCTCCATCCACGAGTCTGAAAAGAAAACAAACTTTCTTCCCTTCATGTCCGACTTTGCTACCGGAAAATATTCAACTTCATTCCAGATCGCACGGCAGGTATCGATATAGGACAGATAAAACGGATTTTTCTTCCACCGCTTTTCCCTCTCACAAAATACTTTTTCAGAGACCTCCCAGGGAAATGTCTCATATCCAAACTTTGTCTCCAACCAGAAGATTCCCAAGTCTCTCCCCGGATCTGCTGAATGCTGTATGTATCGCTCCATCCGGGGAGTGACCTGCTGCCTGCAAAAAACCTCCGTCTCCGTCACCTTTTCATGCAGTCTTCCCGATTTTCCTTCCTCGTACAACTCATGAAATCCGATCTGACAGAAAAACGCTGCCAGAAATACAACCAGCAGCAGTCTCACTGTCTTTTTCAGAGGTGTCGTTCTTTTCATGAAATCTGCCACCATCCCGCCTGTTTTCTCTTTCCACTATTCTATGATTTCTGTTGTCCCTTTATCCATTTACTTTTCCCTTCTTCCCGGGAATAAAAGAACAATTTCTCCCATATGAATAGTTACAGAAAATCTACTTGGACATTCACGGGAGGTCGCACTATGAAACAGAACGCCGCAGGTTTGGGAATCCTTCTTTTTTTCCTGACAATGCTCCTGCGCCCGCAGGAAGTATTTTTCGGAGCAGGCAAAGGCCTTCTCCTCTGGTTCCAGACCGTTCTTCCGACCTTGCTTCCATTTATGATCTTGTCCGGTCTCCTGATCTCCACAAACAGCATCACTTATCTTGACCGGATCTTTTCTCCAGTCTTCCGCCGGCTGTTCCGCATCTCAGAAAACGCCTCTTTCGCTGTTGTGGCAGGTTTTTTCTGCGGCTATCCGATGGGCGCAAAAGTCACGGCAGACCTGCTTCGTCAGGGAAAAATCTCCCAGGCGGAAGGGCAGTACCTGCTGTCCTTCTGCAACAATACAAGCCCGATGTTTCTTGTCAGCTATGTCGTATGGCAAAACCTCCAAAAGCAATCTCTCCTGCTGCCGTCCCTTCTCCTTCTGTTTGGAACTCCGGTCCTGACAAGTGCGCTCTTTTATCCTTTTTCTTTCAGAAAATCCGGCAACTCCAAAAAAGACAGATCTGGTTCCGGCAGCACAAAAAAACAGGCATCCCGCATTTGTATAAAATTCCAAATGCTGGATACCTGCATTATGAATAGTTTTGAAACGATCACAAAAATCGGAGGATATATCATCCTTTTCTCTATCCTGATCTCGCTGCTGTCCTCAGATCCCTTTCAAAAAATACCGCTTCTGAAGATGATCCTGCCATTTCTGGAAATCACAAACGGAATCCCGATGCTGTGCGCCTCAGATCTTCCTCTTATCATGCGCTTCACACTGACAATGGCTCTTACCTCATTTGGCGGCATCTGCTCGGTCGCACAGACAAACTGTATGTTAGAGGGAACCGGACTTTCCATCATGCCATACTTTTTTCAGAAAGTGATCACAGCATTCCTCTGCGCGATCCTCGCCCCGATTCTTTTTGGGCTCTTTCTGTAAGCCATGCAAGTGATTATCGATTCCTTCCGCAAACTGCCAAAACTAATTCTGGATCTGATTTGCATCATATTCCGGTTCTTCCGGCTGTGCAAGCTCTGTACGGTTCGCGCGTACGACGTCGTAGCACTCCTTCAGAGAATTTACAAGACCGTCAAATTTAGATGTATAGCTGTCCATCGTATGTCCGACAATGCTCTCCACGCCTGCTAAAAGTTCATCGGTATACTGCACAGCACCCATGCGGATGTCATTTGCATCATTTGTCGCATTGTCAAGAATCTGCTGCGCCTGCTCAGTCGCTGCCATCACGACTTCATTTGCCTGCGCGTAAGCCTGCTGCATGATCTCATGCTCGCTTACCAGCTCATTGGTCTGCACATGCGCTTCCTCCAGCATGCTGTCCGCCTTTGCCTGCGCATCGGCAAGGATCGCATCCTTATTGGAAATAATCTTCTGATAACGTTTAATCTCATCCGGTGTCTTCATACGAAGTTCACGAAGAAGTTCATCCATCTGTTCTTTGTTCACAATAATCTTTGTAGTAGAAAGCGGCTGGAATTTACAGCTGTCAATGTACTCCTCAATTTCTTCAATAATCTGTTCAATACGGCTAC
>CAUWEA010000116.1:0-6117 GCA_963557735.1 uncultured Faecalimonas sp.
CAGGGGCACCGGAAAATCCTTTATTGATAGGGTTCTCCGGTGTTTTTCGTTGTTTTTCTATGTATCGAAAACCTTCTTGTAAGTGGCTAAATTTCATCTTTTTTGGGGCGTTACACAAAACGTTACACAAAATTTTTTTGAACCTTGCAGAGAACCGTTAGCCTGCGAACAGATCAGCGGTAGCAAGGGAGATTTCTGAGAGGTCATTGACGCTTGTGTTTAACCGTTGGCGATCAAAATGTGAATAGATATTCAATGTGGTGGCGGTGTCCTGATGCCCTAACCAGTATTGTAATTTCTTGATATCCCACCCCTTGTTGATGAGCATAGATGCACAGCTGTGTCTCAGCTTGTGGAGGGTGATCTCCGGTCTGCCAAATTCCTTGGTGGCTTGGTTGAAGATACGGGTGATATAGTTAGGGTCATAGGTTCTGCCGTCCTCCCATGTGAAAATATAGCCTTCTTTGTTTTGGTAAGTGTTCTTGAAAAAGGCTTTATTTTTTTCCTGCTCTTTTTTGATCTGCAAAAGACATTTTTCAGCAGTGTCAAACAGGTTCAGAACCCGTTTACTGGAATGGGTCTTTGTGGAGTTGGTAGCCGTGACCGTTTTTACCCGTACAACGGTGTAATTGACGGACAGGGTCTTTTTTTCAAAGTCCACGGCTGACCATTTCAGCCCTAAGATTTCAGAACGCCTGAGACCGTAATAAGCCCCCATGAACGCAATGCCTACAAGCTGAGGGTAATTCCGGGAAAGAAAATGGATGAGGTCGGAAATTTCTTTTTCGGTAAGGAAAAGGAGTTCCTCGCTGTAATCGCTGTTTTTCTTTCCATGGACAGAGACCGTAAGGACGGGGTTCATTTTTACAAGCTCATCAATGACGGCTTGGTTGAATACTGCATATAAAATGCTTTTGTAGCTTCTTACGGAACGGACAGCCAGAGGTTCCGGTTTATGGGTTTTCTGGTTGATCTTTCCATATTGCAGGGCGTACTTGAAATAAGTATCGATCATACGGGGAGTCACGTCAATGAGCTTTGGATTCTCCCTTTCAAAAAAGCGTTTAATGCAGTTGACCCGGTAGGTATACCCTTCATAAGTGCTTTGCCTTAAGTCCCTTTTCTTTCCGCTCAGCCAGAGATCCATATAATCGCAAAGTGTGATTTCCGGGTCTATTTCCGGGGAAAGATTTGCCGGGGGTTCTTCCAGATAAGAATATTTTTCCAGATATTCTTTGATCATGGCGTTGGCATTTCGTTTGTTGTTTTTAACCTCCAGCTTTGTGGATAGGGTTTTGCTTTTCCATGTATAAGTTATCGGGTCTTTATAGCTTAACCTGATATAATAATAAGATTTGCCGGATGGCAAAGTTTTTGTTACTAAAGTTCCTGTCATTGTATGCCTTCCTTTCCAAAGGCACCTGTACAGTAACTCATTCTCAATACTATTATACACAGGATGCCCTTTGATTTTCAATATTGTTTTCTAAAAGATAGTTGATAAATCCGCATTTTGGGATTTTGTATATCCTCCCTACCTTCCGATAGGGGAATTTGTGTTCCCGGATAAGGTTATAAGCCGTCTTTTTGCTTATATGGAGGATGTTGCACAAGTCATTGACGGACAAAATATCGGCATAATTTTCCAGCAAAAGGCTCACCTCCCATTTTTATATACGGCATCCAGAAACGCCTGTGCGCCTTTATTACGGCGTAAGGCTGTATCTGACATACTGTGATCGTCTTCCAGTGGAATGTCCAGCTTTGCGAAGAAACGTCTCAGGCTATCCAGATCGATTCTGCGATGTATGACTTTCCCGTCTGATATACGGATGATGCGGTAGAGTTCGTGGTAATTATAATGGCGGTTCGCCTTATATCCCTGCCAGATGTTTTCCATCCGCATATCATACTGTTGCAGGATACGTTGCAGTCGGTGGAACGTATAGGGTAAAGTGTCATATACCCGGTGAAGTCCTGCCTGTGGGTCAAATTCGATCGTTTCGTTGCTTTCGATTGGCTTTCTATTGCTCTTTTCAGACATGATATCCTCCTTATGATTCTTTGGTCTTGTTTTACGTTTTCAGTAGGAAACAGGATTTTGTTTAAATTCCTGTTTTTTGACAATGAACGAAAATCCCGTTTCATCGGACAGCTGATAGGCTGTTTCGTATTTTAAGGTTTGACCATGGACTAGATGCAGAGCCTTTTCATAGGTGGTTTCAAAACTTTCCGGATATTTGATGTTTTTGGAATGACGTACGATATTCATTTTTGCCGGATAGAGATACATTCGCATACCTTTTGCGATACGTTTTTCTTTTCCTTTGGAATCCGGAACTGCTTTCATGGTTTGAAGGTCATCTGGTATAAGCTGGGATAGTTCATCATCTATTTCCAGATCTTGAAGATACGCACAGAGATAAGAGGCAACATCCGGCTTGTCTTTATCAAGTGCTTTTATTGTGGTAAAACCATGTCCCCAGATTTTGGATAATTCAGAATTAGCTATAAACGGTGCAGTGTGTTTTTTCCATATGTACAAGATATGGAGATGCCATGCACCCCTCAGCTGTGGTTCTGCAACAGAGATATATTCCGGTTGCTCAATGTTATTTTTGGCAAGATAGTAACGGAAACGCTGATGGAACTTTCGAAAATCATCATAAAGTTTTTTGGTGTCCCGTACATTTTCCTTGTAGGTAAGCGTTACCCAGCGGACTTTACGTGGGTCAACAACATTGGTTGTAACAAGCTCCCGGATATATTTCATGGTTTTTCGCAGAGAAGCTATGGATTCGTTCCGGGTTTCAGCCTTTTTCTCAAACGGTTTGATTTCCCCGGTCTCTAAGACCATATATTCTTCTTCGCTCACTTTTCTGATCTTTGGTTCTGTATTATGGAAACTCATGAACTGGATTTCTGTAATAAGCCCCATTCGTGTTACTTTAATGTTGGCATCCCTTTGGATTGTGATATCGGATGCATTGATTTCTTTCTTCTTCATAACATTGTCCTTTCTGATAATATGGAATAGCTATCAAGTAAATACACCGCTCTACACTGACCGCCTGCGTCCTGGGGGACATCCGGCGGCTCAGTTTCGAGACGGTGCCCTTACTGGACAGAGTAGTCGATAAGAATTCGAAAAGCTTGATCTGGATGAGCAGAGATTGCCTGGTAGATCTGTACCAAAATATCATCTTCCTGCATCTGGTAATCTTTTAGTCCGTAAAGTTCCAATTCATAGATTGGTTGGCGGACTTCTGTTTTGGTGGTTTGCTTTTCGGAAGTTTTTGGCTTTGTACTGCTTAGATCTTTTTTAATATTTCGTATTTCACGGATAGTCATATCTGGTGAAAAACGTTCAAGAATCGTATTTTCTTCACAAGGACATAATTCCATAAGCTGTGAAATACCATAGTTTTTAAAAGCGTCTTTTAGTACGAACGTGCCATCCTTTTCCTCCATAAAGCGTGTACCGATTTTCATATACTGATATGTTGTGGTACGGGAAAAACAGAGTTCTTTTTCCACTAGTTCCTCGATCGTTTTATATCCGTCAATACGATACCATCCGTGTGCTTGGATTTTCTTTAAAATACCAATAAAACGAAGTGTATCATTTTTGAGATCTTCTCCAGTTTTCCGAAGATTTTGAATAGCAATATGGTATTCTGTCACTGTTTCGGATGTAAAATCTTTGGTTGCGGTTACCGGGGTTTGTTTTTTGATCTCTTTCATGTGCTTTATCTCCTTTACTTCTTTGGGATGCCCTCCCAGATAACAGGGAGGGCAGTTGCAAGAATCACTTAAGTGGACTGATGCTGAACACGATTAAGCTGCGTGACTTTCCGTAATCCATAAGTATTGAGCGCTACATGGATCAGGGAAGAATACTTTCCTGGATCGATGTGTACTTCCGTATGCCTGACGGATACTCCGTACTTTAGGTAAAACCGCCTAAGTGCAATAAAAGTATTGTGAACGACCGTTTTCGGCTGACCTCCCATTCGGGGCGCCATGCCAAAATGTTCGATCTCGATTACATAACAGCGATCATCCGAGACGTAGCTGCGGATAACGGACGGTTTCTGAAAAACAATACCCATGGCTTCTTCAAAATCTGTTTGAAGTGCTTCTGGAATAATTCTTCCCGTCCAATACGGCTCGTACTTTTCACAAAAAGTCTTGAACCAATGTTTCAAATACGTTTTCCAACTCATAAGATACCCTCCCTAAATTCTGCAAAGATCTTCACTGTAAGCTTTCCATCGAAAGCACTGAAGCTGACATCAGTAACTTCGAACGTTTCGTCCAGATTGAAGAAAGAACCGGATGGGAACTTCTTTGAAATCTGTTCGAAGAGTCCTTGGCGATAGTCCAAAACGACATCAAACATTCCTCTGGAGCAGCCAAAAGTGCAAGTAATAGACTTAGGCACAGAGGTTTTCACACCATTTTCATAAACCATATTTACAGCAGTGCCTAAAAGGACTGCTTTCTGGAAATCACTAAACTTAGCGTACATCATCTGTTTTGCCATAGAAAATCACCTCCTTTCACGTTGTGGCATAATACCATCCTAGCAGCTTGGCTAAAACTAGATAGCACCGAAAAGAATGAGATCAAATCAGTCGATTAAATCAGATGCTTCAACATTTAGGATTTTGCACAAGGCAATCAGATGATCTAAAGGCATATTTCGTCCTTCGTGCAAATAACGGTAAATAGTGTATTCGGCGATACTATCTTTCTGCTGACCTCCTGATGACCAGAGTTTATCGGACATTTCCAAGGCGATCCACTTATTACACCAAGGAACAAGCTGATGGTCTCTGGTAGGACTGGAGTTTTTGGCTTCTTCAGTTTTGGGGGTGATAATTTTGTTAAGGTTAGTTGTGAGTGAATCTACAAATGTCTCTTTTGAGTCCAAGCAGTTCTTTTTCTGGTAGCTTGTACGCTTAGCAATAATCGGAAAAATTTCTGAAGGGTCAATTTCCAAAGCATTGCAAATGAGATAGAAACAATAACTGCGAGGGAGCGCGCTACATGTCTCGATTTTTGAGAGCTGGGATTGCGAAATCACTTTTTTTCCATAATAGGAGTTTAATTTTTCGACCATTTGCGCCTGCAATAAATTATGTTCTGCTTCGTACTTTAGAATAAAGCCTGCCAACGTTTTCTGAATATTCTGTCTTTCGTTTTCCATTTTTGTAATACCTCCGAAATGTTTTTTTCGGAGAGACTACATTCGTTTTAGATTTTCCAAGTCTATTTCTAAATAAGTGGCATGTTTCGAGCGGTTTTTTGTACTGACCCGGAGCGCAGAAAATATGGAGGAACAGAATTGTGTCTTGACCTTTTGAAAAAAGATCTTTTTGTTTGGGAATTGTATATGGATGTATAAAATGGATAAGTGCCTTGTCACGAAAGTGCTGTCAGAAGGTGTAAATTAAATTATTATGCGAATATGGACAGGTTTTCTTAGTTATAATGATAAATAGACAGAATTGATTTTGATATCAGGACAATTAAATGACAGAAAATTATGCATATTTTGCTTCTGAATCGAGTTATTACGCTTAATAAACTGTTGATTCGAAGAAAAAAATAGAAAATTAATAAATAGACAAAATTGTTTTTGACAGAAGACTCTCTAGTCGGATTTGTTTTTGAACCTCCAAAAATATAAAAGATGTCCAGATGAATATTTTTAATTACATAATAATATTTTGCTAATTCGGATATTTTTGAACGTTTAAGAAAATTCGGCAGTGCTATATTAAAAAATCGTTTATAAAAATTGTATATAAGAGTTTTGGGGTGTAAGCAGGGATATTGATGGAAATGAATGTGAAATTTACTACATTAGTCGATTAAAATATGTACATGAAAGAAATTCTTTAAGATTAAATGATTATAGAGAGAATAAAAAGACATAAATATCTGAAACTACTGTGAAGGCAGGAACATGGGATTTTTTCACTATGAATGTTTAGCGTATCAAGAAGATGCTGATATCATGTTAGTGACTTTGGAAACATATGGTTAAAAGAACTCCTAGTATAACGAATATTAAATAATTGCTATATTAAATTGATACTGCTTCCTCTT
>CAUWEA010000117.1:0-6019 GCA_963557735.1 uncultured Faecalimonas sp.
AAATATTGAAAAATATTTATAAAAAACTTGAATGTTATCGCGATTAGTTGTATAATGTGAACAACAAGTTATCACGATAACAAATATCGAAGGAGGGATTTTATATGAAACTGGAACTCGGTAAAATTTTTATCAAAGACATCCAATTTTCAGACCAGACTTGTGTCAAAGATCATGTTCTCTATGTGAACAAAGAAGAGGTAGAAAAGCTGGTGCTGGAAGATGACAAATTGTTAGAGTGTCATCTGGATATTGCCCGTCCGGGAGATTCTACAAGAATCACACCGGTCAAGGATGTCATCGAGCCACGTGTCAAAGTAAGCGGCGGAGAGATCTTCCCAGGTATGATCGGAAAGGTAACCCCTCAGGTGGGAGAGGGAAGAACACATGCGCTTGACGGCTGCTGCGTTGTGACAGTCGGAAGGATCGTTGGATTCCAGGAAGGTGTCATCGATATGAGCGGACCGGCAGCAGATTACTGTCCATTCTCCAAGACAGTGAACCTCTGCGTAGTGATCGAGCCGAAAGAAGGTCTTGAGACACATGTATACGAGAAGGCAGGACGTATGGCAGGTCTTAAGGTTGCTGCATACCTCGGAGAAGCGGGAAGAAATGTAGAACCGGATGAATTAGATACATTTGAGACGAAGCCGATCTTTGAACAGGCGGCAATGTACCCGGATCTTCCGAAAGTAGGTTATGTACATATGTTACAGTCCCAGGGACTTTTACATGATACATATTACTACGGTGTAGATGCAAAACAGTTTATTCCGACATTTATGTATCCGACAGAGATCATGGACGGTGCGATCGTATCCGGTAACTGTGTTGCTCCGTGTGATAAGGTTACGACATACCACCATTTCCACAATCCGGTCATCGAGGATCTTTACAAACACCATGGAAAAGACGTGAACTTCATGGGTGTCATCCTCACAAATGAGAATGTATTCTTAGCAGACAAAGAGAGACATTCCGATATGGTAGCGAAACTGGCTGAGTGGATGGGATTAGACGGCGTTCTGATCACAGAAGAAGGTTATGGAAACCCGGATACAGACTTAATGATGAACTGCCGCAAGGTAGAGCAGAAAGGTGTCAAAGTAGTTCTGATCACAGACGAATTCCCAGGAAAAGACGGTAAGTCACAGTCACTTGCAGATACTTGTGATGAGGCGACAGCGCTTGCTTCCTGCGGACAGGGAAATGCAACTCTTCAGTTCCCGGCAATGGATAAGGTAATCGGAACAATGGAATATATCGAGAATCAGATCGGCGGATGGGCTGGCTGTGTTAATCCGGACGGATCATTTGAGGCAGAGCTTCAGATCATTATCGCATCTACGATCGCAAATGGTTTCAATAAGCTGGCGGCAAGAGGCTACTAGAAATCGTCGGTAAGAAAAGGAGGAGCGGGTATGGCAACATATAAAATTGTTCATTATATCAATCAGTTCTTTGCCGGTATCGGTGGAGAAGAGAAAGCAGATATCGTGCCGGAAGTAAGAGAGGGCGCAGTAGGTCCTGGTACAGCTCTGGCAAAGGAACTCGGAGAAGAGTATGAGATCGTGGCAACTGTGATCTGTGGAGATAACTATTTCGGAGAAAATCTTGACACAGCGACAGATACGATCCTTGATATGGTAAAAAAATACGAGCCGGATGTATTTGTTGCAGGGCCGGCATTCAACGCAGGACGTTACGGCGTGGCATGTGGTACAATCTGTAAAGCAGTAGAAGAAAGACTTGGGGTTCCGGTACTGACAGCAGAGTACGAGGAAAACCCTGGTGTAGATATGTTCCGCAAGGACGTTATCATCGTAAAGACCGGTGACTCCGCAGCGACGATCCGCAAGGCAGTACCTGTGATGGCAGCTTTGGTAAAGAAGATGGCGACAGGCGAAGAGATTCTCGGACCAGATATCGAAGGATATCATGAGAGAGGAATCCGTGTGAACTATTTCGCGGAAGAGAGAGCTTCTGAGAGAGCAATCCAGATGCTGACAAAGAAGATGAAAGGCGAAGAATTCCACACAGATCTTCCGATGCCGAAATTTGACCGTGTCGATCCGGCAGCGCCGATCAAGGATATCCGGCATGCAAAACTTGCTGTTGTGACATCCGGCGGTGTTGTTCCGACTGGAAACCCGGATCACATCGAATCATCCAATGCGACAAAATATGGCGTATATTCTATTGAAGGAATGGACGCAATGTCCCCGAAGGATTTCACAACAATCCACGGCGGATATGACAGACAGTTCGTTATGGAAAATCCGAACTTAGTAGTACCGCTTGACGTACTCCGCGAGATGGAGAAAGACGGAGAGTTTGGCGAACTTGTAAATTACTTCTGTACGACAACCGGAACCGGAACCGCGACCGGATCTGCAGCAAAATTCGGCGACGAGATCGGTAAACGTCTCGTAGAGGATCACGTAGACGGCGTTATCCTCGTCAGCACATGAGGTACCTGCACACGTTGCGGCGCAACGATGGTAAAAGGTATCGAAAAATATGGTCTTCCGGTTGTTCATATGGCAACTGTTGTTCCAATCTCCCTGACGATCGGTGCAAACCGGATCATCCCGGGCGTTGGTATCCCATATCCGCTCGGAGATCCGACACAGGGCGAAGTAGATTCGAAGAAGATCCGTAAACGTATGGTAAGACGTGCACTGAAAGCATTGCAGACACCGGTGGATGGTCAGACCGTATTTGAGAAAGATGATTTTTAAATCGTGACAACTTGATATGGCGGGGCAGCTAAGTGTTTTATCAGATCCTTTCTGCTCTGCAAAGAGGACACCGCCGGCATGTACATCCATGGGATGACATTTTCGGCAGTGTCCTCCATATTATAGAGAGACAGGAGGGTATCTTATGGGAAATGGCGGCGAAAAAGTTAGTTGGAAGAGAGTTCTCATTTTAGCAGGAGCCGTAATCGCTTTTACAATCGGCTCAGGATTTGCAACCGGGCAGGAGATTATTCAGTACTACACTGCATATGGAGTACAGAGTCTTCTCGTAATCCTTGTATTTGCGGTTGCATTTCTGTACTATAACTTCAACTTTGCAAAAGCAGGTGCAGAGCAGAAGTTTGAAAGAGGAAATGATGTCTATAAATATTTCTGTGGAAAATACGTCGGTACCTTCTGCGACTACTATTCCACATTATTCTGCTACATGTCCTTCTTTGTTATGATCGGAGGAGCTGCATCTACGCTTCATCAGGAATACGACCTTCCGACATGGGTGGGCGGCGTGATCCTTGCAGTGCTTGCAATCCTCACAGTAGTCGGCGGACTCAACTCTCTGGTAGATGCGATCGGTATCGTAGGGCCGGTCATCGTTGTTCTCTGTATTGCGATCGGACTGATCACCTGTATCCAGGATGGCGGAAATATCGCGGCAGGACTTGATGTTATCGAGCAGGGTGCATATGAAGGTGCAAAAGCAGGGGAGACAATGAAAAATGCAGGTGCAAACTGGCTGATCTCAGGACTTTCCTACGCAGGATTCGTTCTGTTATGGTTTGCAAGCTTTACTGCAGCGCTCGGTTCTAAAAATAAGAAGAAAGATCTGAACTACGGTATCATCGGCGGAACGGTTGCAGTCTGTGTTGCCATCGGGCTCATCGCATTTGCACAGATCGCCAATATCAATACCGGAGCAAACGGAACTTACATCTGGAACGCAGATATTCCGAACCTGATCCTTGCAACAAAGATCTGGAAACCATTCTCCGCGATCTTCGCAATCGTAGTATTTGCAGGAATCTATACGACGGCGGTGCCGCTTCTTTACAATCCGGTTTCCCGGTTTGCAAAAGAAGGCACACCGAGATTCAAGATCCTCACAGTCATTCTCGGCGTGGCAGGTCTGATCGTCGGATTATTCCTTCCATTCAGAGTACTTGTAAATATCATCTACGTTCTGAATGGATATGTAGGCGCAGTTCTGATCCTGTTTATGATCTGGAAGAATATCAAAGATTTCCGGAATAAAAAGAAAGCGCAGTAAGAACAAAAGAGAAGAGAGAAAAAGATAAAATATAGAAACATACAATATCAGGAAAGCTATCATATAGATGTAAAGTTTTTATATCGATACAAACAAATCCCTGGAAAGGTCCAAACAGAAGAAATTCTGGGAGGGCCTTTTCCCATTATAGTGAAGAGAGACATATAATTAAAAATAGAAAGAAGAAAATGATTTATATCGTCAAAAATACTTTTTTATGTTATACTACGATAAAATACATCTTGTATAAAAAGATAGATGTGATAAATTTTTATTTGAGATAGGAGGAGTATGTATACGTTTGGAATACATACAAAATAGAAAGTGAAAACATTATTGATTTTAGGTGCCGGTGGTTTTGGGCATATGATCCAGGAGACAGCCGGATTATTGGGGTATGAAAAAGTTGTTTTCTTGGATGATGCGGTAAAGGGCGAGGATGTAATAGGAAAATGCTGTGATTATAAAGCGTTTTTGAAAGAATATGATACGGCGGTTGCGGCTTTGGGCGATAATGGGATGCGCTTATACTGGACAGAAAAGCTGATGGAAGCAGGATATAAGGTTCCGGCCATCATACATCCATCAGCAGTCGTCAGTCCGAGTGCAGTGATCGGGAAAGGCAGTTTTATTATGCAGAGTGCCATCGTAAATACACATACAGTCGTGGAGCATGGCGTTCTGGTAAACAGTGGTGCTGTGGTAGATCACGATTCATATGTTTCTTGTGGGGCGCATATCGGACTTGGAAGTGTAGTAAAGGCAAACTGTATCATTCCTTCCAGAAAAAAAGTTGAAGAGGGGGAGGTGATTTTTTCCACAAGAAGGAAGATTGATGGTGTTACAAGCCGGAATCTGGAAGATGCGCTGTATGCGTTTGGATTTGGAACACAGTGCAGCTATGTGAAGCCGTTTGGAGAAGGGCATATTAATGAGACTTATGCAGTTTATATGCCGACAAAGGAAGGCGATGAATTTTCCTATATTCTTCAGCGGGTCAATAATAATGTCTTTAAAGATCCGGCGGGAGTGATGGAGAATATATTTGGTGTTACTGAATATTTGAGAAATGTGATCCGTGAGGAAGGCGGAGATCCTGACAGAGAGACACTTTCCTGCATTAAGACAAAAAACGGATGTACATATTTTGAGGATAATGAAGGACAGCCGTGGAGATGCTATAATTATATATCAAATTCTGTATGCTACCAGCTTGTAGAGGAACCAGAACAGTTTTACCAGTCGGGGAATAGTTTTGGACATTTCCTGAAGCAGCTCGGCAATTATCCGGCATCCAGTTTAAAGGAGACGATTCCGGATTTCCATAATACAGTGAAGCGGTTTGAGAATTTTGAAAAGGCGTTGAAGAGAGATATTAAAAACAGAGCGGTAAGCTGTAAACCGGAGATCGCTTTTGTACTTGACAGAAAGCAGGACTGCAAGGTGTTAGTAGAGCAGCAGGAAAATGGAACGCTGCCGCTTCGAGTGACGCACAACGATACGAAACTGAACAATATTTTGTTTGATGCTGAGACGGGGAAAGGACTTTGCATTATTGATCTGGATACGATCATGCCTGGACTTGCTGCAAATGATTTTGGAGATTCGATCCGATTTGGAGCTGCGACAGCGGAGGAGGATGAACGCGATCTGGATAAGATGCATTTTGATATTTCGTTGTATGAGTTGTATGTCGAAGGATATCTGGAGGCGACAAGAGACGTCCTGACACCGGAGGAAATTGAAAGTCTTCCCTGGGGAGCGCGGCTGATGACGTTAGAGTGCGGGATTCGTTTTCTGACGGATTATTTGGAAGGAGATACTTACTTTAAGACAGCCTATCCGGAACATAACCTTGTACGCGCGCGGACACAGTTCCGCCTGGTGGATGAGATGGAACAGCAGTTTGATAAAATGCAGGAGATTGTAAGAAACTGCAAATAAAGAAGTGCAGTTCTATAAATCTGACTGATTCATAAAAATAGGAAATGAC
>CAUWEA010000118.1:0-5882 GCA_963557735.1 uncultured Faecalimonas sp.
AAAAAAGGAATGACAGAAGAGCAGGCAAAAGAGATCCTTCTGACAAACTATTTATATTACGGAGTCATGATGGTAAAGATGGGAGATGCTGACGGTATGGTATCGGGAGCATGTCATTCTACAGCAGACACATTAAGACCATGCTTACAGATCTTAAAGACAAAACCAGGTACAAAATTAGTGTCTGCATTCTTTGTTATGGTTGTTCCGGACTGTGAGATGGGAGAAAACGGCACATTTATCTTCGGAGATTCTGGTCTTGAACAGAATCCGGATCCGGAGAAACTTGCAGCGATCGCACTTTCTTCCGCAGAATCTTTCCGTACATTAGTCGGAGCAGAGCCGAAGGTTGCAATGCTTTCCCACTCTACAAAGGGAAGCGCAAAACATGCGGATGTTGATAAAGTAGTAGAAGCGACAAGAATCGCAAAAGAAGCAGCGCCGGAATTAATGTTAGATGGAGAACTGCAGTTAGATGCAGCGATCGTTCCGGAAATCGGTGAATCCAAAGCTCCGGGAAGCAAGGTGGCAGGACATGCCAACGTACTGATCTTCCCTGACCTTGATGCAGGAAATATCGGATATAAGCTTGTACAGAGACTTGCAAAGGCAGAAGCATACGGACCGCTCACACAGGGAATCGCAAAACCAGTCAACGATTTATCACGCGGATGTAGCGCAGCAGATATCGAAGGCGTGATCGCGATCACAGCAGTGCAGGCGCAGGCAGCAGAGTAAGAGCGCATCAGACAGAAGAAGTGTAAAAGTGGTGGCAGTTCTTCTGTTGAAATATAATACATAACCAAACGGAGGAAAGAAACATGAATATTTTAGTGATTAACTGTGGAAGTTCTTCTTTGAAATTCCAGCTGATCAACTCAGAATCAGAGGGAGTACTTGCAAAAGGACTCTGCGAGAGAATCGGAATCGACGGAAAGCTGACATATCAGCCGGAAGGCGGAGAAAAGACGACATCTGACAAAGCAATGCCGACACATACAGAGGCGATTCAGTTTGTGATCGACGCGCTGACAGATGAGCAGACAGGTGTTGTAAAGAGCCTGGATGAGATCAATGCAGTGGGACACCGTGTTGTACATGGCGGAGAGAAATTTGCAAGTTCTGTAGTGATCAATGACGAAGTATTAAAAGCGATTGAAGAGTGTAATGATCTTGCACCGTTACACAACCCGGCAAACTTAATCGGAATCAATGCATGCCGTGAGTTAATGCCAGGTGTTCCTATGGTAGCTGTATTTGATACCGCATTCCATCAGACAATGCCAAGCAAGGCATATATGTATGGACTTCCATATGAATATTATGAAAAATACAAAGTAAGACGTTATGGGTTCCACGGCACAAGCCATAGCTTTGTATCCAAAAGAGTTGCAGAGCTTGTCGGAAAGCCATACGACGCTACAAAGACGATCGTATGCCATTTAGGAAACGGAGCAAGTATCTGTGCAGTGGAAAACGGAAAATCAGTGGATACTTCTATGGGACTGACTCCTCTGGAAGGACTTGTAATGGGAACACGCTCCGGAGATATTGATCCGGCAATCATGGAATTCCTTGCAAAGAAAGAAAACCTTGACATTGCAGGGCTGATGAATGTACTCAATAAAAAATCAGGTGTATACGGACTTTCTAACAACTTATCAAGCGACTTCAGAGATTTAAGTGAAGCTGCAGCAGATGGAAATGAGATTGCAGAGCTTGCGCTGGATGTATTTGCATACAGAGTTGCAAAATATGTCGGAAGCTACACAGCAGCGATGAACGGAGTTGATAACATTGTGTTTACAGCCGGAATCGGAGAAAACTCAGCAATCGTACGTACAATGGTATGCAAATATTTAGGATACCTTGGAATCGAGATCGATGAAGAGTTAAATGGAAAACGCGGTCAGGAACTTGTGATCTCTACACCGGAATCCAAAGTAAAAGTGCTTGTAGTTCCTACAAATGAAGAACTTGCGATCGCTCGTGAGACAGTTGCACTGATCTAATTTCTGACTGTTTTGTGAAAAGAAGATAAGAAAAAAGTCTGTATCAGACTTTTTTCTTATTTTGTGATATAAAAGCATTGACAAACGCGTTTAACGTGATATAATGATTGAGGTGTGAATAGGAGAATTGTTTTATGATAATCAGCCTATTGAAAGTCGTGACAGCAGAAGATAAGACGATGTATCTGGATGCGGAGATCGAGATGGAAGAGTTTTGCACAAAGTCAGGAAGATTTCCAGTTGTGGAGAAAGCGCCCGTACAGTTTCGGATCAGACATGTGAAGAACCGTCAGGTACTGATTTCCGGAAAGACTAGACTTGTGATCGCAATTCCGTGCGACCGATGCCTGAAAGAAGTGCCGTATGAGTTTGAGATTGAGTTTGAGAAAGATGTGAATCTGAATGAACTGAATCAGTCGGAAGCCCACGATGAAACAGCAGAAGAAAAGAATTATATTGACGGATATAATCTTGACGTAGACAAATTACTCTATAATGAGATTTTGATAGGATGGCCGATGAAAATTCTATGTAGCGATGACTGTAAAGGCATTTGCAACGTATGTGGTCAAAATCTAAATGAGGGAACTTGTGACTGTGAAGATACGAGTCTTGACCCTAGAATGTCAGTTATCCGCGATGTGTTTAAGAATTTTAAGGAGGTGTAACCTATGTCAATTTGTCCAAAGAATAAATCTTCTAAAGCAAGAAGAGACAAAAGAAGAGCAAACTGGAAAATGAGCGCTCCGAATCTGGTAAAATGCAGCAAATGTGGAGAATTAATGATGCCTCACAGAGTTTGCAAAGCTTGTGGATCTTATAACAAAAAAGAAATTATCGCTCAATAATCAGAGGATAAGGCTGAAAAGGAGGTTGGGAATCAACCTCCTTTTTTCCATTCTTTTTACTTGGAAAGGGGAGGAAGCATATGCAGGTTGATTTGTGGAAAATCCTCGAAGTCTTTCTGGAGAACTTTAATGTGAATCTGACGATGTTGTCTTCCAAAGACGATGACATCACAAAGTTTGATCTGGGGATCCGAAAGATTTTCGGTAATGAGAATACTTATGGGAAAATTGCAGAATATGTATGCGGTACTTGTGAGAGCGGAGTGCTGTATGTGCTGAAGGATATTTTTGATGCGGAATACTGTATGTTCCGTCTTCCGGAAGAAGAAAAAGCGTGTGGCGATTATTGCATGATCGGACCTTATCAGAATCAGAAGGCAGACGAGAGCTGGTTGAACGAACTGGTGCTCTCAAATAAAATTCCCGCAATTTATATGGGGGAACTCCAGGAATATTACCGGGCGATGCCGATTCTGTCAAATTATCAGGAATTTAAAGAGCATCTCATCCAAATGATCCGGATGCTCTATCAGAATGAAAAAAAGCTGCAGATCTGTTATCTGGATCAATTCACATGGACGGAAGAACTGACTGCACAGGAGAGCAAAGAAGAGTCTGACTTGTCGGCAAAGCTGATCGAAGAGCGGTATCGGATTGAAAGCGAACTGATGAAAGCAGTCTCGCAGGGGAATATCGATGCGGCATTGAATGCGACTACCAAAATGTCCAGTTTTCGGATTGCGGACCGGTTTAAAGAAGCCAGCAGAAATTACCGGAATCTTCTTGTGACTGCAAATACGCTTTATCGGAAAGCCGCGGAGGCGGGGGGAGTCCATCCCTATCTGATCGACAAGGTTTCCAGCGCGTTTGCAAAAAAGATCGAGACGATCTGTACCCGGGCAGAATACAGTCATTTTAACCGTGAGATGGTAAGAAGATACTGCATGCTAGTGCAAAATTATTCCTTTCAGAAATATACACCGCTGGTCAGAAAAGCGATGAACTACATCGAACTGAATATCGGGAAAGGTGTTTCGCTGAAAGATCTGGCCGGAGAGCTGAATGTGAACGCCAGTTATCTTTCGACTGTTTTTAAAAAAGAGATCGGGCAGACGGTGACGGAATACATCAATCAGAGAAGAGTGGAGATGGCGATTCTCTATCTGAATACGAGCTCGATGCAGATCCAGGATATCGCCTTTCAGGTCGGGATCTGCGATGTGAATTATTTCAGTAAAGTTTTTAAGAAAATCACTGGTATGACACCGACAAAATACAGAGAAAAAGTAATGACGGAGACGAAGATGTAGCGGCTGCAGATCTAACCGGATAGGGTGCAGAAAGGATAAATAAAGGAGATAAAAAGACAATGGAAAGCAGCGCTTTCTGTTGTTTTTTTGCTTTAACGGTCAAAAAAATAACAATTTTCCTTATTTCAGACAAAATTTTCCTTATGCCTTTTTGTAGATGCATGATAGAATACTGACTATACAAAGAAATCCCTGCCCTGACAGAACGGTCGGGGATCAAGGAGTGTTATCCGGATACCGCGGATAATGCTCAAATATTTATTAAAAATCAGAAAGAGGTGGAAGAAATGGAACATATTTTGATTTCTGGATTTGCAGATGAGATCAGTCCAGACTTTGATGAACAGCTTCGGGTTGTGACTTCTCTTGGAATGGAGTATATTTCACTGAGAACAGCAGACGGGAAAGGCATTGCAGACTATACAGCAGAAGAGGTTGAGGAAAAACTTCTGCCAAGATTACAAAAAGCAAATGTAAAGGTTTCTTCTCTTGGCTCTCCGATCGGTAAGATCAATGTGGATGATGAAGAAGCATTTGAAAAACAGCTTGTACAGATGGAAGAACTCTGTAAGATCTGTAAAGTGCTTGACTGTAAATTTATCCGTATGTTCAGCTTCTTTATTCCGGAAGGAAAGAACGCTGACGATTACAGAGAGATCGTCATTGAAAAATTAAAGAAATTCGATGAGATCGCAGCGAAGTATAACGTTGTTATGATCCATGAAAACGAAAAAGATATTTACGGTGACATCAAAGAGAGATGCAAGATCATTCTGGATGCACTTGGAAGCCAGCACTTTAAAGCAGTATTTGATTTTGCAAATTTTGTACAGTGCGGAGAAGACACAATGGAATGCTGGGAACTGCTCCATGACCATGTTGCATACATCCATATCAAAGATGCTGTGACAACAGATAAGGAGAATGTTCTCTGCGGAACCGGAGAAGGAAAGATTGCGGAGATTTTAAAGAGAGCAATCAAAGAAGAAGGGTATCAGGGATTTTTGACACTGGAACCGCATCTCGTTTTATTTGAGGCACTTCAGTCACTTGAGACAGAAAATGCAGAAAATATTATTAAAGAAAATAAAGCAAAAGATGGTGCAGAAGGTTATTCTATGCAGTATCATGCTTTAATTGATATTTTAGATTCCATAGAGAAATCAAATTAAGGAGGAATATAACATGGAAAAAGTAAGATTTGGTTTAATTGGTATTGGTGCCCAGGGTGGCGCTTATGCAGGATTTTTGACAGGAAAGGGCGGATTTCCGGGAATGCCGGCACCAGAATGCCCTCCTCACTGTGCATTAGGAGCGCTCTGTGATATCGATCCAGAGAAGGAAGCAATGTGCAAAGAAAAATATCCGGAAGTTCCTTTCTTCAAAGACTGGAAAGAAATGGTTGCTTCAGGAACAGTAGATGCAGTGATCACAACCGTTCCACACTACTTACATACAGAAATCGCAATTTACTGCCTGGAACACGGAATGAACGTTCTTGTGGAAAAACCGGCAGGTGTATATGCAAAATCTGTTCGTGAGATGAATGAGTGTGCAGCAGCTCACCCGGATGTAGCTTTTGGAATCATGTTCAATCAGCGTACAAATAAATTATACCAGAAAGTAAAAGAGATCGTTGCTTCCGGAGAACTCGGAGAAATCCGTCGTTCAAACTGGATCATCAACTCATGGTGGCGTCCGGACAGCTATTA
>CAUWEA010000119.1:0-5793 GCA_963557735.1 uncultured Faecalimonas sp.
CTGGAGGGAAAACAAAAATCAGTTTCCCCAAATGAGAAGGAAATCAATAGAAGTGAACGGGTTTGGGAAGAATGTTGTATGTATCGGATGGTGCTTAGAAGACATCAGAAACTTTGGGACAATAGTAGGCAGATTTCGCCCCAGGTAAATTGTGAATTTATTTACCTAGAAAAACAGAAAAAATATATGGCAGTGCTTGGAGAAACCATTATAGGGTACTGCAAAATTTCAGATATCATAGAAGGATTTGGGAATATTGTCGTTTGGGTGGAAGAGACGTATCGGAGAAGGCAAGTTGCGACGAGTTTGCTTGCACTATTATTACAGCGTTGTGTAAAAGAGAAGATTGTTCCGATGTATTATGTAAAAGCAGATAACCTGCCATCCATACGACTGGCTTCCGGTGCAGGGTTTGAGATTATGCAAAAGGAAGCGGTAAGAAAATATGAAGTAAAATAACGGAAGAAGAACGATGGGACAATAGAGGAGACAATGGAAATGGGAAAACGAATATTAATTACAGGCGGAACGGTTTTTGTAAGTAAGTTTGCAGCAGAATATTTTGTAAAACGGGGGTATGAGGTATCTGTGCTGAACCGTGGGTCCAGACCGCAGGTCCCGGGAGTCGAGTGGATCTGTGCAGACCGGAATCAGCTGAATGGAGCGCTGCAGGGGAAAAACTTTGATCATGTGTTGGATATTACTGCATATACGAAGGAAGATGTGAAAAATCTTCTTGCGGAGTTACATGGATTTTCCAATTATATCCTGATCAGTTCCAGTGCGGTATACCCTGAGACATTGCCGCAGCCTTTTAAGGAGGAGCAGCCGGCAGGATACAATTCTATCTGGAGAAAGTATGGAAGTGACAAGATCGAGGCGGAGGAGTATTTGCTGGAAAAAGTGCCGGATGCCTATGTGATCCGTCCGCCGTATCTGTATGGCCCGATGAATGATGTTTATCGGGAGGCCTTTGTATTTGATTGTGCATTGCAGCATAGGAAATTTTATATGCCGGGGGATGGAAGCCAGAAGCTTCAATTTTTTCATGTGGAAGATTTGTGCAGACTGATGGAAGTCATTCTTGAGAAAAAACCAGAGGAGCATATTTTCAATGTAGGAAATGAGGCGACAGATATCCGCACTTTTGTGGAGCTGTGCTATCGGGCAGCAGGAGAACTATTGCGGGCACGGCTTGTTGGAAATCAGTTCTCTCAGACAGACTATTTCTGTTTTCCGGCATATGAATATGTGCTGGATGTCAAAAAACAGAAGGAACTGCTGCCGGATGTGAAAGATTTCTATGAAGGATTGCAGGAGGCATTTGCGTGGTATTGTGAAAATAAAGAAGAGGTCGAGAGAAGAGCGTATATAGAATATATTGACAGAGAGATTGTGGGAGAATAAATAAAAGCTTTCCCTTCTGAACCGCTTATGTTAGAATTACCAAAAAGAAGAATGGGGTGGAAAGAGATGAAACTGATCAAACTTTGGGAAGCAGATGTTGACAAGGCTTATGCGCTTCAAAATACGTTTGCGCAGGATGAAAATGGATTTATCAATGCGGCTTATGGATTTTCCAGGGAGGAATTTCAGGAGTATGTAAAGCTCCGGAAGCAGAATTCAGAGGGAGTGAATCTTCCGGAAGGATTTGTACCGGACAGCGTATATATTATGGAGGTGGAAGAGAATTACGTTGGAATTTTCAATCTGCGTCATCGCCTGACAGAGGGACTCATCCATGGAGCAGGGCATATCGGTTATGGGATTTCTCCAAAGTACCGGGGAAAAGGATATGCGGCAAAAGGTCTGGAAATGTTGTTAGAGATTGCAGGAGAGATTGTTCCGGAGGAAGAAATCTATCTTTCCGTGCATAAGAATAATCCGGCTTCCCTGAACGTGCAGAAGAAAAACGGAGCTTATATCCATCATGAGAGTGAAGAAGAATATTTCACGCGGATTCCGCTGAAAAAATAGAAGAAAACCGGAAAAGAAAAAGATGCAGCTTTTAAAATTCTTTGTCTATGGATTTCCGCACAAGGAAAACAAGGACAAGAAGAGAAAAGCTGCATCTTTTCTTTTTGTGGGGACGTGTTGCTATGCGTTTTCCACTTTCGTTATGACCTCTTCCACATCGAAAGTCATTGTTCCGTCTTCCAGTACAAAGAGTGGTACGCCGACGCCGCCCTTTTCTTTTACCGTGTCAAACATCGGATTGGTATCACGGATCTTTAAAAAGCGTTTGAGATTGCCGATGCTGTCAGAAAAGTCAAGAAAGAGATAGCGGATCCCTTTGGCATCCAGCAGTGCTTTTGCATCTACACAGTCTTTGCAGGTGTCTGTTCCATAAATCACAAGTTTCAAAATAAAGACCTCCTTTTTTCCATGGATGAAAACGGTGAAATGTATTTGACCGTCTTTCCCGCTTTGTTATGGTATCAGTATAACAGAAAAGATTCCCGCTGAAAATTGAAAAATGAAATTGTGAAAATACAAATCATATTTTACTCTCGGAAAGAGATTTGTGACGGGAAAATATACAAAAAAGGGAATGAGAAACGGGAGTATTACTGTTAAAATAGTAAAAAAACAGGGATAGTTAAAAAAATATCAATTTTTCTATTGACATTTTTTTAACGAGAAAATATACTAGGGGATGTAGATAAGAAAAACGAACTTACTTAACTCATTTACAGGAGGAAAAATTGGTATGGCAAAGAAAAAAGAAGTAGTACCAGCAATTATTGACAGTGTAGAAGCTCTTACAGCAAAAATGGAAGCAATGCGTGAAGCACAGAAAGAATTTGCTACATTTACACAAGAGCAGGTAGATAAAATCTTTTTTGAAGCAGCTTTGGCAGCAAATAAAATGCGCATCCCGTTAGCAAAAATGGCAGTAGAAGAAACTGGAATGGGAATCGTTGAAGATAAAGTAATTAAAAATCACTATGCAGCAGAATATATTTACAATGCATATAAAGATACAAAAACATGTGGTGTGATCGAGGAAGATAAAGCATTCGGAATCAAGAAGATCGCAGAGCCGATCGGTCTTGTTGCAGCGGTTATCCCGACAACGAACCCGACATCTACAGCAATCTTTAAGACATTGATTTCCTTAAAGACAAGAAATGCGATCATCATCAGCCCGCATCCACGTGCAAAGGCATCTACGATCGCAGCAGCAAAAGTAGTTTTAGATGCAGCTGTAAAGGCAGGAGCGCCGGAAGGAATCATCGGATGGATCGATGTACCGTCACTGGAGCTTACAAACGAAGTGATGAAGAATGCAGACATCATCCTTGCAACAGGTGGTCCTGGAATGGTAAAAGCGGCTTACTCTTCAGGAAAGCCGGCACTCGGAGTTGGAGCCGGTAACACACCGGTGATCATCGACGACACAGCAGATGTGAAGCTTGCAGTAAACTCTATCATTCACTCAAAGACATTTGACAATGGTATGATCTGTGCTTCTGAACAGTCTGTGACAGTTCTGGAAAAAGTATATAAAGAAGTAAAAGAAGAATTTGCATACAGAGGATGCTACTTCCTTAAAAAAGATGAGATTGAAAAAGTTCGTAAGACAATCATCATCAACGGTGCATTAAATGCAAAAATCGTAGGACAGTCTGCTCACACGATCGCAGCATTAGCAGGAGTAGACGTTCCGGAAGATACAAAGATCCTGATCGGTGAAGTAGAATCTGTAGATATCTCAGAAGAATTTGCACATGAGAAATTATCTCCGGTACTTGCAATGTACAAAGCAAAGACATTTGACGAAGCAATCGCAAAGGCAGAACAGTTAGTAGCTGACGGTGGATATGGACATACAGCTTCTATCTATGTACACCCGGCAGAGACAGAAAAGCTTGCAAAACATGCGGCAGCTATGAAGACATGCCGTATCCTTGTAAATACACCTTCTTCACAGGGTGGAATCGGTGATCTTTACAACTTCAAATTAGCTCCATCTCTTACCTTAGGATGTGGTTCCTGGGGAGGAAACTCCGTATCTGAGAACGTAGGAGTAAAACATTTGATCAACGTGAAGACAGTTGCCGAGAGGAGAGAAAACATGCTTTGGTTCAGAGTTCCTGAAAAAGTTTATTTCAAGAAAGGATGTATGCCGGTTGCTCTTGATGAACTGGGAACAGTGATGGGCAAAAAGAAAGCATTCATCGTAACAGACAGCTTCTTATACCATAACGGATATGTAAAAGGTATCGAAGAAAAATTAGATGAAATGGGAATCCAGCACACATGCTTCTATGAAGTAGCTCCAGACCCGACACTGGAATGTGCAAAAGCAGGTGCAGCAGCTATGACAGCATTCCAGCCAGACGTGATCATCGCTCTTGGTGGTGGATCCGCAATGGATGCCGGAAAGATTATGTGGGTAATGTACGAACATCCAGAAGCAGACTTCCTTGATATGGCAATGCGTTTCATGGATATCCGCAAGAGAGTATACACATTCCCGAAAATGGGAGAGAAGGCTTACTTCGTTGCAATCCCGACATCTTCAGGAACAGGTTCTGAGGTAACACCATTCGCAGTTATCACAGATGAGAAAACAGGAGTAAAATATCCGTTAGCAGACTACGAATTATTACCGAAGATGGCGATCATCGATGCTGACAATATGATGAGCCAGCCAAAAGGACTGACAAGCGCTTCCGGTATTGATGCACTTACACATGCATTAGAGGCATATGCTTCTATCATGGCAACAGATTACACAGATGGTCTTGCATTAAAAGCAATGAAGAACATCTTCAAATATTTACCATCTGCTTATGAAAACGGAGCAAACGATCCGATCGCAAGAGAAAAGATGGCAGACGCTTCCTGCATGGCAGGTATGGCATTCGCGAATGCATTCTTAGGAGTGTGCCACTCAATGGCTCATAAATTAGGAGCATTCCACCACTTACCACACGGTGTTGCAAATGCGTTACTGATCAACGAAGTAATGAAATTCAACGCAACAGACGTGCCGACAAAGATGGGAACATTCTCTCAGTACCAGTATCCACACGCATTAGAAAGATACGCAGAATGTGCTAGATTCGTTGGTGTCGTAGGAAAAGACGACAAAGAAACATTTGAGAAATTCCTTGAGAAGATTGATGAATTAAAAGCAGCAGTCGGAATCAAGAAGACGATCAAAGAATACGGAGTAGATGAAAAATACTTCCTGGATACATTAGATGAAATGGTAGAACAGGCATTTGATGATCAGTGTACAGGTGCAAACCCAAGATACCCACTGATGAAAGAAATCAAAGAGATGTACTTGAGAGTTTACTACGGAAACTAATTTCAGCAAAGACAGAAATAGTTGATCGGGTAAATAAAAGACAGAAAAGAATAAATCTAGAAACAGAATTGGAAAAAGCCAGAAGGCGGTGGCGAAAGTCACTGACTTCTGGCTTTTTGCGTGGATACGATAGGGGAGAGAAAAGGGATATATTATCAGAGCATCAGAATGTGTTTAATAGTGGAAAGATCTTTGTCAAGCAAGTTCGCGATTTCCTTTGGGGAATATCCTTTTGCAGTAAGAGTGGAAACAACTTTGGAAAGTTCGCTTTGTGTACCAATTGCCATCCCTTCTTCCCGGAGCAATCTTTCCCTTTCTTCTGTTTTCATATACGCCACCTCCATTTTCTGATCATTTTTTATGGAACAGAAAAAGAATTCTAAATGAATTTGTTGGTCTGCAAGGAGGAAAGAGGGCAGACGGATATAAAAAATAATATATAGACGAAATCTATAAAAATGTTTTTTCAT
>CAUWEA010000120.1:0-5755 GCA_963557735.1 uncultured Faecalimonas sp.
AGAAAGAAGTAAAAGCAGAATTAGAAAAAACTAACAACGTTGATGCAGCAGCATATTTAGGAACAGTGATTGCAAAGAGAGCAATTGAAAAAGGTATTAACACTGTTGTCTTTGACAGAGGCGGATTTATATACCAGGGAAAAATCAAAGCATTAGCAGATGCAGCTAGAGAAGCTGGATTAGAATTCTAGGAGGAGGAACACAATGAAACAAAATCGCATTGATGCTAGTCAATTAGAACTAACAGAAAAAGTGGTATCAATCAAACGAGTAACAAAAGTTGTTAAAGGTGGTCGTAACTTCAGATTCACAGCTTTAGTAGTTGTTGGTGATGGAAATGGCCATGTTGGTGCTGGTTTAGGAAAAGCTGCTGAAATTCCGGAAGCAATCCGCAAAGGAAAAGAAGATGCAGCAAAAAAACTTATTTCTGTTTCATTAGATGAGAATGGAAGTATTACACACGATTTAATTGGTAAATTCGGAAGTGCTTCTGTATTACTTAAAAAAGCTCCAGACGGTACTGGAGTTATCGCCGGAGGTCCGGCACGTGCGGTTATCGAGCTTGCAGGTATCAAAAATATCCGTACAAAATCTTTAGGATCTAACAACAAACAGAACGTAGTACTTGCTACGATCGAGGGATTAAGTCAGATTAAAACTCCAGAAGAAGTAGCTAAACTTCGCGGAAAATCTGTTGAAGAGATTTTAGGCTAAGGAGGAGATTGAACATGGCAAATTTAAAAGTTACATTAGTAAAATCTACAATCGGTGCTGTTCCAAAACACAAAAAGACAGTGGAAGCTTTAGGTTTAAAGAAACTGAACAAAACAGTTGAATTACCGGACAACGCTGCAACAAGAGGAATGGTTCAGCAAGTTAGACATTTAGTGAAAGTAGAAGAAGCATAATTATAGACAAGGAGGTGTCACGATGAACTTATCAAGCTTAAGACCTGCTGATGGGTCAAAACATAGTGATAATTTCAGAAGAGGCCGCGGACATGGGTCAGGAAATGGCAAAACTGCTGGTAAAGGACATAAAGGTCAGAAAGCACGTTCAGGCGCTACAAGACCAGGTTTTGAAGGTGGACAGATGCCATTATACAGAAGAATACCAAAGAGAGGTTTCACATGCAGAAACTCTAAAGAAATCGTTGGTATTAATCTGAGCGCATTAGAAGTATTTGAAAATGATTCAGTTGTTTCAGTTGAGACATTAATCGAAGCAGGAATCGTTAAGAATCCTAGAGATGGTGTTAAGATTCTTGGAAACGGTGAACTTACAAAGAAACTTACTGTTCAGGCAAATGCTTTCAGCGCAAGCGCTGCAGCTAAAATTGAGGCTCTCGGTGGAAAAGCAGAGGTGATCTAATGCTAAAAACATTTCGGAAAGCATTTCAAGTGGCAGATATTAGAAAAAAGATTTTCTATACATTTATGATGCTTGTTGTGATTCGAATAGGTTCACAATTGCCGACACCGGGTGTTGATCCAACTTATATTCAGAATTTTTTTGAAAGTCAGACAGGGGAAGCGTTTAACTTTTTTAACGCTTTCACTGGCGGTTCTTTCACACAGATGTCAGTATTCGCACTGAGCATCACTCCATACATTACATCTTCTATCATTATGCAGCTTCTCACAATTGCAATTCCAAAATTGGAGGAAATGCAGAAGGATGGAGAAGATGGAAGAAAGAAGATTGCAGCGATTACTCGTTATGTGACAGTGGCTCTTGCACTGATTGAATCTACAGCAATGGCTGTTGGATTTGGACGTCAGGGACTTCTTGTTGATTTTAATTTTGTAAATGCTGCAGTAGTAGTAGTGACACTCACAGCCGGTTCTGCATTCCTTATGTGGATCGGTGAGCGGATTAATGAGAAGGGTGTGGGAAATGGTATTTCCATCGTACTTCTGATCAATATCATTTCAAGAGTACCAGATGACTTTGTGACACTGTATAATCAGTTCATGAAAGGCAAGAGCCTTGCTTCCGCAGGACTCGCAGCTGTTATTATACTTGCAATTATACTTGTAGTAGTTGTCTTTGTTATTATTCTTCAAGATGGACAGAGAAAGATCGCTGTCCAGTACTCCCAGAGAATCCAGGGAAGAAGAAGTGTTGGAGGACAGTCTTCATTTATTCCATTGAAAGTAAATACAGCAGGTGTTGTTCCTGTTATTTTCGCATCTTCACTGATGCAGTTCCCGGTCGTGATCGCGTCTTTCTTAGGAAAGGGCAACGGAAAAGGGATCGGAAGTGAGATTCTGAAAGGATTAAGTTCCAATAACTGGTGTAATCCAGAGCAATTACAATATTCCTGGGGACTGATCTTATATATTATCCTGACTGTTTTCTTTGCATATTTCTATACATCGATTACATTTAATCCATTAGAGATTGCAAACAATATGAAGAAGAGCGGTGGGTTCATTCCGGGTATCCGTCCGGGTAAACCGACAGCAGACTATCTGACAAAGATCCTGAATTACATCATCTTTATCGGAGCAGTGGGACTGATCATTGTACAGGTAATTCCTTTCGTATTCAATGGCTGGCTTGGGGCAAATGTTTCCTTCGGCGGAACATCTCTGATCATTATCGTAGGTGTTGTACTGGAGACGATCAAACAGATTGAATCTCAGCTGCTTGTACGAAATTATAAAGGTTTTTTAAATAAGTAATTCATTAGGGGCTGTTGCAAATGGGAAATCATTTTGCGGCAGTTCCTAAAATACTATACGGACATATCGTCGCGTTTGGAGGAAAATGCCATGAAAATTATTATGTTAGGCGCGCCGGGAGCGGGCAAAGGAACACAGGCAAAAAAAATTGCTGCAAAATATCATATCCCACATATTTCTACGGGAGATATTTTCAGAGCGAATATTAAAAACGGGACAGAACTGGGAAAACAGGCAAAGACATATATGGATCAGGGACTTCTCGTTCCGGATGAGCTTGTAGTAAGTCTGGTTGTGGACAGAGTGAATCAGGAAGACTGTGAAAACGGATACGTGCTGGACGGATTTCCAAGAACAATCCCACAGGCAGAAGCACTTGACCGCGCACTGGAGGAGCTTGGACAGAAAGTAGATTATGCGATCAACGTAGAAGTACCGGACGACAACATCGTGAACAGAATGTCAGGAAGAAGAGCATGTGTAGGCTGTGGAGCCACTTATCATGTAGAGTACGCACCGACGAAGGTGGAGAATATCTGCGATACATGCGGCGCAGAGCTGATCTTAAGAGACGACGACAAACCGGAGACGGTATTGAAGCGTCTTGGCGTATACCATGAGCAGACACAGCCTCTGATCGATTATTACACAGAGAAGCATGTATTAAAAGAAGTTGACGGAACCGTGGATATGGAAGCTGTATTTGCGGCGATCGTTGAGATTTTAGGAGCGTAAGCATATGCCAATTACAATTAAATCGGCAAGAGAGATTGAACTGATGACAGAGGCGGGCAGGATCCTGGCGATCGTGCACGAAGAGCTTGAAAAAGCGCTGCGCCCGGGGATGACGACACTTGACATCGACAGGATCGGTGAAGAGGTGATCAGAAGTTATGGATGTATTCCGTCCTTTCTTGATTATAACGGTTATCCGGCGTCTATCTGCGTGTCAGTCAACGATGAGGTGGTACACGGGATCCCATCGAAGAAGCGGATCATCAGAGAGGGAGACATCGTCAGTCTGGATGCAGGGGTGATCTACAAAGGCTATCATTCTGACGCTGCACGGACACATGCAGTCGGGGAAGTGAAAAAAGAAGCTTCCGAGCTGATCAGAGTGACGAGAGAGTCTTTTTTTGAAGGGATAAAATTTGCCCGTGAGGGAATGCATTTATTTGAAATTTCAGCAGCGATCGGCAGATATGCAGAGGAGAGAGGATACGGAGTCGTAAGAGATCTGTGCGGACACGGAATCGGAACTCACCTGCATGAATCACCTGAAATACCGAATTTTGCACAAGGTAGAAGGGGACCAAAACTGCGCGCTGGAATGACGCTGGCGATCGAACCGATGATCAACATCGGCACGCATGAGGTGGACTGGCTGGACGATGACTGGACAGTCGTGACAAGAGATGGTTCCTTATCTGCACATTACGAAAATACGGTGTTGATCACAAAAGACGAACCAGTACTTTTAACCTTATTGAAGTAAGAGGACAGAATATGAAGGAATTGGAAACAGGAATGCTTGCAAGATCAAAAGCCGGCCACGATAAAGGAGAAATCTATCTGATCTGCGGTGTGGACGAGGGATATGTCTATCTCGCAAATGGGAAGAGCCGCACATGCGACAGACCAAAAAAGAAGAAAAAGAAGCATGTGCAGATTATTGCAGAACAGTATGACATCGGGGCGGCAGATGATGTGGCAGTGAAACGGATACTGAAATTATATAAGGAAAAGAATGTGAATCACTAGGAGGGTGTAAAAATGTCAAAAGCTGACGTAATTGAAATTGAAGGAACAGTAGTAGAGAAATTACCAAATGCGATGTTTCAGGTAGAATTAGAGAATGGACATCAGGTACTTGCTCACATCAGCGGAAAGCTGCGTATGAATTTTATCAAGATTCTGCCGGGAGATAAGGTAACCTTAGAATTATCTCCGTATGATTTGTCAAAAGGTAGAATTATTTGGAGAGATAAGTAAAAAACTATTGACTTTATGAAAATTGTGATGCTATAATATTAGGCGAACTGTTTTGTGATTATTTTGCAGAATAGTGGGTAAATATAGGCAGAGCAGTGGATGAAAGGAGGATTTGACGTGAAGGTTAGATCATCAGTTAAACCAATTTGCGAAAAATGCAAAATCATTAAAAGAAAAGGAAGCATCAGAGTAATCTGTGAAAATCCGAAACACAAACAAAGACAAGGATAATAAGCGTCGTTGTCGAATTTGTGCGAGAAGCACAAATACTTATTTAGGCGGCTGTAACATGACACACCAGGGTGTGTGGTGTTATTAAAATATACAAGAACATACCGATTGTATATTGCTTATAATACTGGCTCCGGCCAGAAAGGTCGCGGGAAACTGCGGCTGGACGCTATCAGCAGGATTTCAGATCCGCGCGTCCCAATTTGAGACAATATAAACTACGGCAGAAGAGGATGTATACTACATTTCAGACCTGCAAAGCAGGGGCTATGCATACTTCTTACTGACCAGATTCAAAATGGAGGAAAATCACATGGCTCGTATTGCTGGTGTAGACTTACCAAGAGACAAACGTGTAGAAATCGGATTAACTTACATCTACGGAATCGGTAGAGTAAGCTCTAATCGTATCTTAAAAGAGGCAGGAGTAAATCCTGACACTCGTGTCAGAGACTTAACTGACGAAGAAGTAAAGAAAATCAGTGCTGTAATCGATGAGACTCAGTTAGTAGAAGGTGATCTCAGAAGAGAGATCGCTCTTAACATCAAGAGATTACAAGAAATCGGATGCTATAGAGGAATCCGTCACAGAAGAGGACTTCCGGTACGTGGTCAGAAGACAAAGACAAATGCCAGAACAAGAAAAGGTCCTAAGAGAACAGTAGCAAATAAGAAGAAATAATAAGAATTCGTAGAAAGTAGGTTAGTTTAAATGGCTAAGAAAGTTACAAAAAAAGTGACAAAGAAACGTGTCAAGAAAAACGTTGAACGCGGACAGGCACATATCCAATCATCTTTTAATAATACAATCGTAACATTAACAGATGCTCAGGGAAATGCTCTTT
>CAUWEA010000121.1:0-5591 GCA_963557735.1 uncultured Faecalimonas sp.
TAAGATTCGAAAGAAAAGGAAGAGATAAGAAACAGGTTTCTATCTATCCAGTAGCAGAATAATAAGTATGAAAACAGGCTTCAAATCATCAGGTTTGGAGTCTTTTTTTAAATTCACTATCTATCATTACAAGATTCTGATATAATAATAGCATTCATGGAACAATAGAACAGAGAGATTGACATAGAAAGGAAACAAAAATATGTTTGCAGACAGAGCAAAAATTTATATCCGTTCCGGAAAAGGCGGCGATGGACATGCAAGTTTCCGAAGAGAACTGTATGTGCCAAACGGCGGTCCGGACGGAGGAGACGGCGGAAAAGGCGGCGATGTGATCTTTGAAGTGGATGACGGATTAAATACGCTTGCAGACTACCGCCACAGAAGAAAGTATGTCGCAAAAGATGGAGAGCAGGGCGGAAAGCGCAGATGTCATGGGAAGAATGCGCCGGATATCATCCTGAAAGTACCGGAAGGGACGATCATCAAAGAGGCAGAGTCTGACAAAGTCATCGCAGATATGTCCGGAGAGAACAGAAGGCAGGTGATCCTCCGTGGAGGAAAAGGAGGACTTGGCAATCAGCATTTCGCGACTGCGACGATGCAGGTACCGAAGTATGCACAGCCGGGACAGCCTGCGCAGGAACTCTGGGTAAATCTGGAACTGAAGGTGATCGCGGATGTCGGTCTGATCGGATTCCCGAATGTAGGAAAGTCTACGTTTTTATCCCGCGTGACAAATGCAAATCCGAAGATCGCAAATTATCATTTTACGACGTTGAACCCAAACTTAGGTGTTGTGGATTTCAAAGACGGCGGGGATGGCTTTGTCATTGCCGATATTCCGGGACTGATCGAGGGAGCTTCCCAGGGAGTCGGACTTGGATATGAGTTTTTACGCCACATTGAGCGGACAAAGATGATGATCCATGTCGTCGATGCGGCTTCCTCAGAAGGAAGAGACCCGATTGAGGATATTTACAAGATCAATGCAGAACTGGAAAATTATAACAGTGAGATTGCAAAACGCCCGCAGGTGATCGCGGCAAATAAGACAGATTTGATTTATGCGGAGGATGAAGATCCGGTAGAGAAGATCCGGGCGGAGTTTGAGCCAAAAGGGATCAAAGTATTTCCGATTTCCGGTGTTTCCGGAGAGGGTGTGCAGGAACTTCTCTATTACGTGCGTGAGCAGCTGAAAACACTGGATGTACCTCCGGTTATTTTTGAGCAGGAGTATTTCCCGGAGGAAGAACTGATCACGATCGATCTTCCATATACTGTGGAGAAAGAGGACGATGTGTATGTCGTCGAAGGACCAAAGATCGAGAAGATGCTCGGCTACACAAACCTGGATTCCGAGAAGGGATTTGCGTTCTTCCAGAAATTCCTCAAGGATACCGGTATTCTCGAGCAGCTTGAAGAGGCTGGTATCCAGGAGGGAGATACGGTGCGGATGTATGGTCTGCAGTTTGACTATTACAAATAGAAGAGAACTTTGACAGAGAAAATAGAGGTGAATATAAGATGACAACAAAACAGAGAGCATATTTAAAAAGTCTTGCGATGACGATGGATCCGATCTTTCAGATCGGGAAATCCAGCATGACACCTGCGCTTACTGAGGCGATCAGTGAGGCACTGGAGGCAAGAGAACTGATCAAGATCAGTGTCTTAAAGAACTGTGCGGATGATCCGAAAGAGCTTGCACAGATGATCGCAGAGCGCACACGTGCACAGGTTGTACAGGTGATCGGAAAGAAGATCGTACTCTACAAAGAAGGAAAAGAGAATAAGAAGAAAATTATTCTGCCGTAAAGGAGTAGGAATGCAATGAAAATCGGAATCATGGGCGGAACGTTTGACCCGGTCCACAATGGGCATCTGATGCTCGGGGAGTATGCGCGCAGGCAGTTCCGCCTGCAGAAAGTCTGGTTTCTGCCAAATGGAAATCCACCGCACAAGTCGCAGGAGATCAAGGTCAGTCACCGGATCGAGATGGTCAGGCTGGCATTGGAAGGGCATGAACAGTTTGAACTGAATCTGTATGAAGCAGAAAAAGGAACGGTATCTTATTCTTATGATACGATCCGGAATCTGAATGAACTTTATCCGGAGCATGAGTTCTATTTTATTATCGGTGCAGACTCCCTTTTTTCCATTGAATCATGGAAATGTCCGCAGAGTCTTCTGTCAGACTGCACGATCCTGGCAGCATGCCGTGACGAGAAAGACCAGTCTCAGGTGCAGGAGCAGATTGATTATCTGAAAAAGAAATATCATGCAAGTATTGAACTGCTCGCCACACCGATGATGGATGTCTCATCCAGCGATATTCGCCGGATGGTCCGGTATGGGATGGACATCAGCAGTCTGGTGCCGGCGGGAGTGGAGGAGTATATCCATACGCACAGACTGTATCTTACGGAGGAAAAGGAAAAGTGAAAGAACATTCAGAAATTCGTTCGATGAAAAAGGAACTGAAACTGCATCTGGACAGTGACAGGTACGAGCATACGCTCGGTGTGATGTATACGGCAGCTTCGCTGGCAATGTGCCACGGGGAGGATATCGGGAGGGCGATGATCGCAGGTCTTCTCCATGACTGTGCAAAAGGTGTTCCAAACAGTAAGAAAGTAAAACTTTGTGAGAAATATCAGATCACAGTCACCGAATCCGAGAAGAAAAATCCGGAACTGCTCCATGCCAAACTGGGGGCTTATATGGCGGTACACAAATATCATGTTACCGATGAGACGATCGCGCAGGCGATCACATCCCATACGACCGGGCGCCCGGGAATGACACTCCTGGAGAAGATTATTTACATTGCAGATTTTATAGAACCAGGGAGAAAGGAAATCCCGAAATTAGATGAGATCAGAAAGATGGCTTTTCAAAATATTGATCAGGCATTGTTTACGATCCTGGAAAATTCTCTCGCTTATCTGCGGACGAGGGATAAGGTGATCGATCCGACCACCGAGAAAACTTATCTATATTACAAAGAGTTATTTGAAAAAAAGACAGAGGAGGCGTAAAAATGGATCACTCAAAAGAAATGGTGCGTCTTGCTTACGAGGCGCTGAGCGATAAAAAGGGAGAGGATATCCGCATCATCGATATCTCGCAGGTATCTGTGCTTGCAGATTACTTCATCATTGCGAATGGTTCCAGTGAAAATCAGGTAAAGGCGCTGGTTGACAACGTGGAAGAATATCTGCACAAAGGCGGATATGAAGTAAAACAGAGAGAAGGTCAGGGACTCGGAAACTGGGTACTGTTAGACTTCGGCGATCTGATCGTGCATGTATTCGACAGAGAAAACCGTCTGTTCTATGATTTAGAGAGAATCTGGAGCGATGGAAGAGCTGTGGAAATCGATTCTTTATAAAAAATAACAGAAAGACCAGTGTCTGAAAAGCATATATGGCAAGGCGCTCCCTTTTGGCTCATGAGTATTCCCTCATGGATCCAAAAGGGAGTTTTTTCGTTTCATGGCCTTCTATTTGACAATGCATGTGATACGGATCATAAAATCTTCCTCATTCTGCACCGTCAGATTATCTAAAATAGCATCTTCGTAGAAATAAGATCCCAGTTTCAGATTATTTTGGGAGGCGTAAGCAAGCATTGCGCGGTAAGTGTCTCCCAGAGTCTTCCAGGTTCCTCTGTGGTAGGCGGTCAGATAATTTCCGGCAGGCTTCAGAGCAAAAGAGATGTGCTTTGGCTTTTGATCCAGCATCTGATAGAAAATATGGTAATTGTCAAAAACTCCATTTTGGATGTCCGTCTTCTCCTGGCGGTAGCCGATCGCGTACGGACTTTTGATCCCGTGTTCGTTACAGTAGTTCCAGAAGGTTCCAATGGCAGCTGCCCACACCTGATCATCCATTGATTCTGCCACAGAAGACTGGATCAGATAGGATTCAGGCTCTGCGCAGACTGTGATGGTATGGATATCTTTCTGAAAATGTTTTTCAATGAACTGTCGTTTGGTCCGCATCAGCTGTTTCAGCGTTTTTAATTCATGGATCTTCTTTTGCAGGAGCTTTTCTTCCTTTTGAAAAAGTGTTAAGAACTGTTCGGGAGTCCGTGAGTCCATGTAACTTTGAATTTCGTTTAACGGCATATTCAGTTCGCGCAGAATGTAAATGACATCGAGAACTTCCAGCTGTGAGACAGAATAATAGCGGTATCCGTTCGCTTCATTTTTGATCTCAGGAGAAAAAAGACCGATCTCATCGTAATAAAATAACGTATGTTTTGTGACGCCTGCAAGTTTGGCAAACTCGCCGGTGGTCAGATATATTTTTTTATCCATATAAATCTCCTCTTGACTATCGGGTCACCCTATACTTTATTATATCTTTTGGTAGAGAAATTACAAGGGAGGAATTGTGATGTCAAATTCAATCGCAAAAGATTTTAAGTTTTTTTCGCTGATCTGGTTTGCATTTCCGACAATGATCATGATGATGTTTATGTCGCTTTATACGATCGTGGATGGGATTTTTATTTCTAGACTGTTAGGGACAGATGCACTGTCGGGAGCAAACATCGTATATCCGGTGATCAGTCTTATCATCGCAGCCGGAGTTATGCTTGCAACCGGGGGAAGTGCGCTGATCGGAAAGAAACTGGGAGAAGGGAAGGAGGAGGAAGCAAGAGGAAATTTTTCCTTTTTGATCCTGAATGGAATCGGAATTGGTATGTTCTTTCTGGTCGTGGGGAATCTGTTTCTGGATCCGGTCATCCGGCTGCTCGGCGCGACGGACCGGTTGCTGCCGTACTGTGCAGACTATCTGAGCGTATCATTATTTCTGGCGCCTGCATGTATGCTCCAGCTGATCTTTCAGACATTCTTTGTAACTGCGGGGCAGCCGGCGCTTGGATTGATACTGACCATCGGCGGCGGAATCGCAAACATGGTTCTGGATTATCTGTTTATGGGTCCTCTGGAAATGGGAATCCGGGGTGCGGCGCTTGCGACCGGAATCGGGCAGCTGATCCCGGCGGTGGCAGGGCTTCTTTATTTTCTGTGCAGCAGAAAGACACTCTGGCTGGTAAAGCCGCGGGGAGATTTCGCAGTGATCAAAGAAAGCTGCTTTAACGGGGCATCAGAGATGGTCACGAATCTGTCAGGAGCGGTCGTGACATTTTTGTATAATTTTATGATGTTAAAATATCTCGGAGAATCTGGTGTGGCGGCGATTACGATCGTCTTATATGGACAATTTTTATTTAATGCATTGTATATGGGATTTTCGATGGGGGTTGCCCCGGTCATCAGCTATAATTATGGGAGCGATAATCGAAGACTTCTACAGCGTATTTTTAAGATCTGCATCAGTTTTGTAAGTGTTTCTTCCATTCTGATCACAGCGATCGCACTTGTGGCATCCCCGGCCATTGTGGAGGTCTTTACACCGAAAGGAAGCGGCACATATGAGATTGCAAAGACGGGTTTTCTTCTGTTTTCGGTCAACTATATCTTTGCGGGCATAAATATTTTTGCCTCGGCAATGTTTACGGCGTTTTCCGATGGGAAGGTATCTGCGGTCATTTCATTTGTCCGTACATTTGTCATG
>CAUWEA010000122.1:0-5560 GCA_963557735.1 uncultured Faecalimonas sp.
AAGTGTGGGATCTTTCTTCCCATGAAGAAGCATTGCTTGCCCGCTGGAACGAGATTAATCTCTATACGATGACAAGAGGGATCAACCGTTTCAAAGGACTTGCGATCGCATTAAAAGAGGCGCAGGATACTTATGCGGATGTGCAGATTGAGGATCTTGATACGTTTCTTCACTGGGCAGAGACGACGAAGGAATTGTCAAACCGGGCGATCGAGGCGGTGCTTGCGGAGAAAGAAAGTAAATCTCTTCAGATGGCGCTGGAATGGTCGAATCGCGTCAATGCTGCGATCCAGAAACTTCCGGAGGAAGAAAACCTTCCTTTTGAAGGCGCTGCAGCCGGACTGGCAGCAGCGCATGCTGCGGCAGATGTGGCAATCGTCTCTTCTGCAAATGCCGGAGCTGTAAAAGAGGAGTGGACAAGACATGGTCTGATCGGACATACCGATATCATGCTGGCGCAGGATGCAGGTACAAAAGCTTACTGCATCGGAAGACTTCTGGAAAAAGGTTATGAGAAAAATCATGTGCTGATGATCGGGGATGCACCGGGAGATCAGAAAGCAGCGGAAGAAAATGGAGTGCATTATTATCCGATCCTTGTAAAAAAGGAGAAAAATTCCTGGGAAAGATTTCTTTCAGAAGGACTGGAAAAATTTCTTTCAGGCACTTATGCAGGAAGTTATGAGGAGGAAAGAATCCGGGAATTCAGAAAGAATCTTTCCAGATAGATGATCGGAAAGGAGAAAACAGTATGAGAGAAATTATTAATATCAATGAAGGATGGTCTTTCAGCAAAGAGCAGAAAGAACTGCCGGCAGTATGTGACGAAAGCTGGGAAGTGGTAGACCTTCCGCATACATGGAATCAATATGACGGTCAGGATGGCGGATCTGATTATTACCGCGGAGCCTGTTGGTATGTAAAAGAACTTGGTCCGTATACCGTGAAGCCAGGCAGCCGTATTTACCTGGAGTTTCAGGCTGCGGCAAATGTCTGCACAGCCTATGTGAATGGCAAGAAAGTATGTGATCATGAAGGCGGATTCAGTATTTTCCGTGCAGATATCACAGAAGAGCTGGATGAGAATGGAGAGAACCTGATCGCGGTATGTGTTGATAACGCACAAAGGTCAAATGTCTATCCGCAGATGGCTGATTTTACATTCTATGGAGGCCTGTACAGAGATGTCAACCTTGTGATCGTAAACGAGTCTCATTTTGACCTGGATTACTATGGAGCGCCGGGAATTAAGGTTTCTTCCAAGATCCAGGGAGAAAATGCAACAGTCAATATTCATTCTTATGTGACAAACGCACAGCAAGGTGACCGGGTAGAATTTGAGATCTATGATGAAGATGGAGAGACGAAAGTGTTTGCTGTCCGCCCGGCAGTGGAAGATACGGAAGTATCTGTAGAACTTCCTGATGTACATCTGTGGCAGGGAGTGGAAGATCCATATCTCTATACCGTCTGTGCCAGACTGGTTCGCCACAATGAAGTGCTGGATGAAGTGGAAGCAAGGCTCGGAGTCCGGGAATATACCGTAGATCCGGAGAAAGGATTTTTCTTAAACGGGAAGAGTATGCCGCTTCGCGGAGTATCCAGACACCAGGATAAATATGATATCGGAAATGCACTGACATTTGAAGATCATTATGAAGACATACTTCTGATCAAAGAAGTTGGAGCAAATACGATCCGTCTTGCACACTATCAGCACAGTCAGGATTTCTATGATCTCTGTGATGAAGCAGGATTTATCATCTGGGCAGAAATTCCGTTTATTTCTGCGATGAATGCAGATCCAGCTGCCCACGAAAACTGCAGAAGTCAGATGAGAGAACTGATTTATCAGAACTTCAATCATCCATCGATCTGCTTCTGGGGAATTTCCAATGAGATTACGATCGGAGGAGAAGTTCCGGGACTTGTGGAGAATTTGAAAGATCTGAATGCACTTGTACATGAGCTGGATGATACGAGAATGACAACGATGGCCCAGGTATCAAACCTTTCGATGGAAAATGAGCAGAATCAGATCACAGATGTGGTAAGTTATAATCATTACTTTGGATGGTATGGCGGAAAGCTGGAGGACAACGAGGCATGGCTCGATGCATTCCATCAGATGCATCCGGAAAGACCGCTTGGAATTTCTGAATATGGGTGTGAAGGAATCACAACTTATCACAACGATGATCCAAAAGGCGGAGATTACAGCGAAGAATTCCAGGCAGTGTACCATGAGCATATGGCAAAGATCATTGACGAACGTCCGTGGCTGTGGGCGACACATGTATGGAACATGTTTGACTTTGGATGTGATGCAAGAAATGAAGGCGGTGTCAAAGGACGTAACAATAAAGGTCTGATGACAATTGACCGGCTGATCCGGAAAGATGCATTTTACCTGTATAAAGCTTACTGGACGGAGGAAGAATTTGTTCATATCTGCAGTAAGCGTTATGCACAGCGCACAACAGATACGGTGACAGTCAAAGTCTATACAAACTGTCCGGAAGTTACACTTTCTATCGGCGGAACGATCCTTGAGAAAAAAGAAGGAAAGAAAGTATTTATATTTGAAAACGTGCCGCTGCAGGAAGGATTTACAACGATTGTGGCAAAAGCCGGAAATTGTACAGATACGATCACTCTGGAAAGAGTCGCAGAGGCAAACCCATCCTACACATTTGCAGAAAGCGAAGAGGATAAGGTCGCAGGTGTGACAAACTGGTTTGACAATGTAGATCTGTCAGCAGTGCGTCCGATGGAATTTAAAGAAGGTTATTATTCCCTTAAAGATCTTGTGAAAGATATTTTGAAGAATCCGGAAGCATGTCAGGTTCTTTTAAATGGTCTGAGCAGTACGATGGGAATTCAGATTAAAAAGTCAATGCTGGGAGTCATGGGAGACCGCCCGGCAATGGACATGGGTGCAAACAGCAAAGATGAAAAGAAGATGGCTGTGATGGCATACATAAATGCGGAACTTCAGAAAATTAAAAAAAGAAGATTAGTGTACGGTGTCGTTATTCTGAAAGTGAATGAGACAGTACACCGGAAATCGTGGAAAAACAGGGATGTTCATCTTAGGATGGCATCCTTGTTTTTTGCTGCAAAGTAAAATATCTGAAAGCAGTGTGGAAAAATAAAAAAGAAACATATAAAATATTGACATATCATTTATTTACATGTAGAATATTAAGAATAATCAAAAATATGATTTATATTCAGAAAATACTGAAACTATTTTGAATTGTGATATGGAAGGAGGAATTTTATATGGGGAAAATACAGATGATGACACCGCTTGTAGAGATGGATGGGGATGAAATGACAAGGATCTTATGGAAATGGATCAAAGAGCATCTGATCCTGCCTTATGTGGATCTGAAGACAGAATATTATGATCTTGGGCTGGAACACCGCAATGAGACGGATGATCAGGTAACGACCGATTCCGCGAACGCAACAAAAAAATACGGAGTTGCAGTTAAATGTGCGACCATTACACCGAACGCAGCCAGGGTGGAAGAGTATAAGCTGAAAGAGATGTGGAAGAGTCCAAACGGAACAATCCGGACAATGCTAGATGGAACGGTATTCCGTCAGCCGATCGTTGTGAAAGGAATCGATCCTTGTGTCAGAAACTGGAAGAAGCCTGTCACACTGGCACGGCATGCTTACGGCGATGTGTACAAGGGAGTGGAAATGAAAATCCCCGGAGCAGGGAAGGCAGAACTTGTCTATACCGCAGAAGATGGGACAGAACAGCGGGAATTGATCCATGTTTTTTCCGGACCTGGCATTCTTCAGGGAATGCATAATCTGGATCATTCCATTGAAAGCTTTGCGAGAAGCTGCATGAATTATGCGCTTGATACGAATCAGGATCTCTGGTTTGCGACAAAAGATACGATTTCCAAAAAATACGATCATACATTTAAAGATATTTTTCAGGAAATTTATGATGCGGAATACCAGGAAAGATTCAAAAAGGCCGGAATTACTTATTTCTATACACTGATTGACGATGCAGTGGCACGTGTAATGAAATCAGAGGGCGGATTTATCTGGGCGTGCAAAAATTATGATGGGGATGTGATGAGCGATATGGTTTCCTCTGCATTCGGTTCTCTTGCCATGATGACCTCTGTGCTGGTATCGCCGGATGGATGCTATGAATATGAGGCGGCACACGGAACCGTACAGCGCCATTACTACCGATACCTGAAAGGAGAAAAGACTTCAACAAACTCGGTTGCCACTATTTTTGCGTGGACCGGAGCGCTGAGGAAAAGAGGAGAACTGGATGGAAACAGCGCCCTCCGGCAATTTGCAGAAAGTCTGGAACAAGCAACGATCGATACGATCGAGTCAGGAAAAATGACAAAAGATCTTGCGATGATCACATCTTTTTCCAATCCAGTTGTGTTAGACAGTGAAGCATTTATCCAGGAGATCGCGGAGAAACTTTCTGCCAAAATGAAACAGAGCAGGATGTAAACGAGGCGGGGTGTCGTTAAATAAGCTGCTTCTCTTTTTATAAAATTTTATAAAAGGTTTTAGTGGGGATGGAACGGATATGAGTTCCATTTCCCACTCAATCTGAAACTATTTATTTTCTGACAACCCCGCTTCTTTTATTCTGCAAGCGTTTCCCACTGTTCGTAAAGTTCCAGAAGCTCGGTATCAATCTCAGCTTTTTCATTTGTGAGATCCATCAGTTTCTTGGAATTCATGGCATATTCCGGTCTTCCAAGTTCTTCCTCCAGCTTTGCAGATGCCTCCTCCAGTTTCTGAATCTTATCTTCCAGTTTCTTCAGATCATTCTGGCGTTTCCGTTCTTTTGCCTGGAGTTCCTTCTGTGCCTGCCAGTCTAATTTGGCCTCAGAAGTATTCTCTTCAGCAACGGTGCCTGCCTGCATGGAAGTATCCGTATAGGCGGCGGTCAGTTCTTCTTTTTTCTCCAGATAGTAATCATAGTTTCCAATATAATTGACGAAACTTTGATTCACAAGATCGAGGATCCTTGTTGCTGTCTGATTGATAAAATACCGGTCATGGGAGACATAAAGCACGGTTCCCGTATAATTGTTAAGCGCCTGCTCCAGTATCTCCTTTGAGGCGATATCCAGATGGTTTGTCGGCTCATCGAGGATCAGAAAATTTGCTTCTGATAACATCAGCTTGGCAAGGGAAACGCGACCTCGTTCACCACCGCTTAAGTCTCCGATACGCTTGAAGACATCTTCTCCGGTAAACAGAAATGCTGCAAGGGTATTACGGACCTCTGTGTTTGTGAGCGATGGATAATCGTCAGAGATTTCTTCAAAGATAGTTTTTTCCATATGAAGAACATGGTGTTCCTGATCATAGTAGCCGATATGGACATTGGAACCGAGGGTGAAAGTTCCGCGGTCTGCCGGGATCACTTCATTTAAGATCTTTAACAGTGTTGTCTTTCCGGTTCCGTTGTCACCGATGACAGCGACATGTTCCCCACGCCGGATCTCAAAGTCGATATTTTTAAACAGTGTGTGAGTGCCGAAAGACT
>CAUWEA010000123.1:0-5420 GCA_963557735.1 uncultured Faecalimonas sp.
CTGATAGGATCGTGACAGATACGAGCGAGTTGTCATAGGGATAGCCTGTTTTCGGATTGAGTAGATGATGGTAAAATTTTCCGTCTTTTTCAAAGGAACGCTCATAAATCCCGGAAGAGACGACGGATTTGTCCCGCACAGAAACGCTGGAAACTGTTTCACTGCGGTTGGCAAAAGGCTTCTGGATTCCGATCTCGAAGGCATTCCCATCAGGCTTTTCTCCGACACAGAGGACATTTCCGCCGAGGTTGATCACGGCGCTTTCTACACCGTGTTCCAGCAGAAATTCTTTGATCTTGTCAGCAATGTAGCCTTTGGCAATCGCGCCCAGGTCAAGCTGCATGCCTTCCTGCAAAAAACGGACGCGGTTTTCTTTTACAATAACATTCCGGTAATCCACAAGCGGGAGAGCTGCTAAGAGTTCATCATCCGATGGGATCCTCTTTTCCTCAGAAGTAAAATCCCACAGTGCAGAGACCGGACCGATCGTAATGTCGAAGGCGCCGCCGGATTTCTCGCAGTAGGAGAGCGCGGCAGTAAGCAGTTCTGTCATTTCCGGTGAGATGCAGAAAAACCCATCTTCCTGCGGGAGAAGCCCATGATTGAGCTGGTAAAGTTCACTGGACGGTAAGGTGCGGCTGAAAAGATTTTCATATTTGTCACACAAACGGATCGCTTCCGCAAGAAGATTTTGATCGGAGGAGTCATAGAGCGTCACGGTGACAACTGTATTTAATTTAAATGCGGTATCAGAGATCGGAGCATCTGTGCTTCCGTCTGACTGTGCAGAAGCATTTGGATCCGTCTGCTGTTTCAGAAAGATAAGAATGATCAGTAGCAGGAAGAGGAAAAGAGCGCTTCCTGCCTGAAGGGTTCGTTTGCGATGATCAGTCATTGCCTTTGTGTGCCTCCTTCCATGAGTAGAGCAGTGCATCGGAATTCTGGATCGCGTAGTCGGCGATCTGTTCATAAGGAATATGCAGACCATCGTTGATCCATTTCCGGATGATCCCTATGATCCCACAGACACGGAACGTGTACAGATAATCAAAGGAGTCCTGGTCAAATGCGCTGCAGCTTTTTTTCATCAGCGTGTAGCTGACGTCATACTGCAGGGCGAACAGCCGCTCGAGAAAAGCATCTTCCGAGCGGAGGATCAGTACGCGGCAGGAGTCCATATTTTCATAGAGAAAACGGAAAATATCACAGATCAGCGCGCGGTTGTCCGCATAAGGCTTCTGCTGCTGGGTAAACAGCGCTATCTGCTCGAGAAAATCGTCCTGGATCTGCCGATACAGTGCAAAAATATCTTCAAAATTGGAATAAAATGTAGTACGGTTGACATCCGCAGTCTCGCAAAGCTTCTGTACGGTGATCTTGGAGAGCGGCTGGTCAACCAGCAGTTTCAACAGAGCTTCCTTTAAAACTTTCTGCGAGTAAGCCCGTTTGCGATGTAATTTTTCCTGTTGCATAAGAATCCCTTTCTGGAAAATACCGGCAGTCGAACTGCCTGAAGATCTAAACAGTATTGTCTTCTGGTAATCATTTCTTTTGAAATCATACCAATCATACCACAAAGAAAGAAAAACGACAAAGGAAAATGAAGGCGGTAAAAAAGATTGGTACAAGGTGACATGTCAGGGAAAGAAAATATCATAAAATAAGATAAAAACAACAAAAAGAAAAAAAGTGTCGGTTTCAAAACGGAATGTCCGTGATTGTTGATTGAACAGAAAAATCGGATATGCTATGATAAAACAAATCAAGTAGGAAAGGAAGAGAAGATAGCATGAGAACTGTAATGGAATTAAACAAGAACTGGTATTTTCAGAAAGAAAATGTCGGACTTCCGCAGGAACTTCCTTGTGACTGGGCAAAAGTAGATCTGCCTCACACATGGAACGCGGTGGACGGTCAGGACGGAAGAGGAGAATATTACCGCGGAGCATGCTGGTATGCGAAAAGCTTTGAGACACCGGAATGCATGGACGGATACCGTGTCTATGTGGAAGTACTGGCAGCGGCATTATCCGGACGCGTGTATGTAAACGGCCAGGAAGTAGCATACCACGAAGGCGGATTTTCTACCTTCCGCGCGGATGTCACAGAGGCATTGAAAGAGAGCGGGGAGAATCTCCTTGTGATCGAAGTGGACAATGGCGAGAAGAGCCATATCTATCCGCAGGTGGCAGACTTTACATTCTATGGCGGATTATACCGTGGAGTGAATTTGATCCTTGTTCCGGAAGTACACTTTGATCTGGACTTTTACGGGGCGCCGGGACTGAAAGTGACTCCGGTTGTCAAAGGAAACGATGCGGAGATCAAGTTAGAATCCTGGGTAAAACATGCAGATGAAAATTATACTGTCAGATATCAGATCAAAGATGCAGACGGAAACGTCGTTGCAGAGAGCTGGAGACCGGCAGAACAGCCGTCAGTCGTTCAGTTCCTTCCGGATGCACATCTGTGGCAGGGCGTGGAAGATCCATATCTTTACACTTGTACGGCAGAATTGGTGCGCCGCAACGAGACTGTTGATGAGGTGACCGTACGCTTTGGTATCCGTGAATTTTATGTAGACAAAGAAAAAGGATTTTTCTTAAATGGAAAACCGATGAAACTTCGCGGCGTTTCCAGACATCAGGATAAGCTGTATCAGGGAAATGCGCTGACAAAAGAAGATCATCGTCTTGACGCAGACCTGATTCGGGAAGTCGGAGCAAATACGATCCGTCTTGCGCACTATCAGCATAGCCAGGATTTCTATGATGTATGTGATGAGTATGGATTTGTCGTATGGGCAGAGATCCCGTACATCAGCAGCCAGAGCGATGATCCGGCGGCACATGAAAACTGCCGTCAGCAGATGAAAGATCTGATCTATCAGAATTACAATCATGCATGTATCTGCTTCTGGGGAATCTCAAATGAGATTACGATCCACGGAGAGAAACCGGGACTGGTGGACAATCACAGAGACTTGAACGCACTTGTGAAAGAGTTAGATCCGACCAGACTGACTACAATGGCACATGTGACACTGCTTTCTCAGGACAGCGATCTTCACAGTGTGACAGATGTGGAAAGCTATAATCACTATTTCGGATGGTACGGCGGAAAATATGAGCAGAACTCCGTATGGTTTGACGATTACCATAAGAAATATCCGGACCGCTGCATCGGACTTTCTGAGTATGGTGCAGAAGGAATCATCACTTATCAGCCGGATGAACCGAAGTGCAGAGATTACTCTGAGGCATATCAGGCAGAGTACCATGAATTTATGGTGAAAATGCTGATGGAGCGCGATTATATCTGGAGCAGCCATGTATGGAACATGTTCGACTTCGGATGTGCAGCCAGAGACGAAGGCGGAGTGGCAGGAAGAAACAACAAAGGACTTGTCACGATCGACAGAAAGATCAAGAAAGAAGCATTCTACTTATATAAAGCATACTGGAGCAATGAACCATTCGTATATGTATGCGGACGCAGATATGCACAGAGAGCAGGAGAGACTACAACTGTAAAAGTGTACTCCAATCAGCCGTCTGTACAGCTTTATGTAGACGGAGTATTGTTTGCAGAACAAAGCGGAGAGAAAGTATTTGTATTTGAAAACGTTCCGCTCCACGAAGGATTTACACAGATCACAGCAAGATACCATGAGTGTACAGACTCCCTTGCATTGGAACAAGTAGCAGAAAAACCGGAGATCTATACACTTCCGAAGAACGAAGATGAGGAAGGAATGGAAGGCGCGGCAAACTGGTTTGATCAGGCAGCGGCAGAGGCGGCAAATGCAGGAGAGATGGTATTCCCGGAAGGATATTTCTCAATCCGTGATAAAATTACAGATATCATCGAAAATGACGAGGCGGCAGCGATCCTGACCGGAGCAGTATCTGCAATGTCCGGTATGAAGTTAAACAAAGGAATGTTAAAGATGCTCGGCGGAAAGACATTGGAAGAAATGATCCAGATGATAGGACAGATGGGGCAGGAGATTCCGGAGCAGGGCGTGAAAGTCTTAAATCTTCAGTTGAACAAAATCAAAAAATAAATAAGAAGTTACAAAATAAATTTGTAGCATGAGACAGAGATGCCGGTTGAAAAAGCTCAGACTGGCATCTCTGTTTTTTGGCGGTTTCCTGACGGGGCAGCAGAGGGGTATGGACGGCAGTCTGCGATTGCCTCCCTGTAAGAAGAGAAATAAGAATTGATTTGCAGGCGCCGGACGGTTATAATAACTGTATAAAAACGGTAGCAAACCGACAGAAAAGAGGTAGAGGTTTTATGTGGGAATTAGAGAAAGCGGTATTGATCACAAACAATGACAGAGTATATGAGAAATATAAGGATCAGATGCAGGTCATCCTGCTGAAGACATACGAGGAGGTATTGTTAAAGACCCGCGATATGGTATATGACAGACATCTGCTGCTGACGCATCCGCAGGCATCCAGCTTGAAGCCGAATCAGACGCCGTTTCGTTCCGTTGTCGTATATCCGAAAGGAGAGGAAGACAATATGAAAGATATCATGCTGATCGAGAAGTGCATCGAGACGTTCCGTCAGTGGCAGGAGATTGCGAAGACACCGGAAGATTATGAAAAGAAAGTGGCAGAAGATTTTAAGACGATCGATCTGTCTGTTGTAGATAACATCATTCCACGGATCTGTTAATATGCGGCAGTCTTCGGAGCAGGGGGATGACATGATAAGGCGGCTTCCAGAAGATCGCCGAACAGAAGTCAAAAAAGAGAGAGGATAGGAAGAATGGCAAAGGAAGAGAACAAGAGCGGATATTTTAAAGGACTTTCGCGGCAGGATTATATTAAGAAGACGCATGAGATCATGAAAAAGGAAGGGATCGAGGCTGTCTCTATCCGCAGGATCGCGACGGAACTTGGCTGTTCTTCGGCAAGTCTGTACCGGCATTTTCAAAACAGAGAAGAGCTTCTGTATTACGCAGAACTGCGGACATTGAAGAGTTATATCGACAGCCTGAACCGGGCGGAGCGCACCTGGTCGAATATGTGGGATATCTATGTGGGAATCTGGGACTGCTATGCGAGGGAAGCGTTTGCCTATCCGGAAGCATACAATCTCCTGTTTTTTATGTATCCCAATAAGAAATTAAATAAAGCGATCCGGGAGTACTATGAGATATTTCCGGAGGACTTAAAGAAGACAAACCGCTTTTTTCAGGAAATGTTAAAGACCCCGGATTTTATGTCCAGAGATTTTGAGATGTGTAAGAAATGTATCAATGACGGTGCGGTTACCTATGCGAATGCGATTCGCCTCAACCGGATGGTCTGCATGTTGTTTGCGGGATATTTTAAGAAAGTATTGGATGAAGGGATCGAAGAATATCAGATCGGAGAGCGGGTCGATCAGTTTATCAAAGATGT
>CAUWEA010000124.1:0-5175 GCA_963557735.1 uncultured Faecalimonas sp.
GTCTCGATCTTCTCGGAAGCTCCGATGATCTCAATCTGTTCTTTCGGGTATGTATACTTGTCAAGTTCCTCTCTGACTACTGCTTCCTGTCCAACAAGGAACACTTTGATATCCTGACGCCTGCTGACGGCATCCACAGCACCTTTTACCATCTCCCCGGGTGCATGGTCGCCCCCCATTGCGTCAAGGGCTACTTTTGTTAAATCAGACATGTTCATTCCTCCCAGCATTACTATTAATAATATTACTAGACATCTCTGTAAAAATCAATATAATTTTTTTGCTCCCTTTTCTCTTTCTTTCATGTCATAAAAAGCCTGAAAGAAAAACATTCCTCTTGATAATATTTCTAATAATAAGAAAACGAACCCCAAAGAGTCCGTTTTCTTATTATCATAAATTCTGTTTATTTAAAATTCATACACATGATCCCTAAATCATAATGTACCCATTTTCATCTTCTTTCATTGGAAGGGCGATCATAAAGTCTACCATCGCAAGGGCGATCGGAAAACCAGTCCAGGAAAGAGCAAGATAAAAGAGACCCAATATCCACCGCTTTTCATAAAATCTATGGATTCCAGCCCATCCAAGGAAGACAGTCAAAAGAACATATACTTTCCGCTTAACCTTATGGAGTTCCCGATTTTCTCTCCAGTAGAAATACCGGTCTCCGAGTCTTTGCCAAAGCTTTAATTTTTCTTCTTTTCCATATTGTTCTTCCACTGCATGAAGCTCATCCTCCAAAAGCGCCATCTTGGCAAAATCAACCCGCTCTGTCGATTTTTTATCTTGAGAATTTCTCATAGCTCTTTCCTGCCCCTTTCAATTAGTTTGCAGCATTTTCTTTTGCTGCTTCTGCTTTAATTTCTGCAATACGATCCTGGATTTCTGCCATCTTCTCTTTTGTCAGTGGATAGAATTTCAGTGCAATGACATTTAAGATCCATCCGATCATTGGCGCTCCCAGGAAACATGCCATTGTTACCCAGAAGATTCCATCACTATATGGTGTATCCGGTGTCGGCTGTGTATTCTTAAATCCGATTGCTGCGATCATCAGCGATACAAATGTTCCTGCCAGTGAAGAAATCATCTTATCTACAAAACTGAACAAAGTTCCCATAAGACCCGGCACATATTTTCCGGAACGGTATACTTCATAGTCTGCACAGTCTGCTGTCATCGGGATAACAATATTTCCGGCAACATTCGCAAATCCGGACATAATGATGTTCAGTCCTACAAAGAGGATTGTAAATAAATTGATGCTTGTAAAGCTTAAAGACTTCGGATCACCGAAGAACAATAACAGGAAGATTCCCAATGCAGAGAGAATCGCTCCCCATGTTCCGACAAGCATTGCTGATTTCTGTCCCATTCTGCGGGCAACAAAATTCATTAACAATAAGCAAACGATAATATTAGGAATACTCGTCACGGCACTAAATGTTCCATATGCCGCATAGTTTCCACAGATAATACCAAATAACATTACATATACAACTGAGTTTGATCTCATATTTGATGAAAGTTTATCAGAAGACGCAGAGATCACGAGCATCTGGATCGCACGGTTTTTCCGAAGTACTTCCCAGTAATCTTTGAATGTGATTCTCTGAGCCACACCTGTTCCATAGTATTCCAGACGGTCTTTTCTTCTCAAACCGATAATTGCAAGGATTGCAAACAAAAGTGAGAGTGTTGCAACAATCTTCCAAATTCCTTTGAAGAAATCCGGATTTCCAAATGCTGCATTTCCACCATATATCGGAAGCAGTACATTTGTTACAATAATAGGGAAAATAGCAAACACTACTGTATTGTAAACCGCATCAAACATTGTAAAGATCGGTCTCTGTGACGGATCGTTTGTCAGACAAGTCTGGGCAGACTTCGTTACAACACACTGGCAAGTATATCCGATGATATACAGCATATACATTACAATGTAAAATGGAAATCTTGCTACTTTCGGAATCTCCGGTGTTACCCAGTAAATCAGAAAACTTGTCACTAACAGAATCAAGTTACCAATTAAAATAAACGGACGGTTCTTTCCAAACTTCGTGTTTGTTTTATCTACAATATAGCCGATAAACGGGTCTGTGACACCGTCCCACATACGCATCACTGTTGTGATCGTTCCTGCAAGGACAACTCCAACTCCGACGATACCCGTCAGGAAATAGGATACGTACATAAAAGCCATCATATAAAGGTTTGTAGATGTATTGTTTAATGCATAAAATGCAATCTCCCATGTCTTCGCCCTGTGAATTGCATTGGCATGTGTTGTTTTTGTTTCGCTCATAGCGTTTCTCCTTTTTTTCACTTTACTCTATTCAGTTTTAAGTGGAATTTTTCAGAGCACCAAACCAATCTGTATATTCAAATTTTATCAGATGTTCATAGTTGATATTCAACTTTCAAAAGGATTATTTCCCCCTCTTTGACTTCCACAATATCATTAATTGCTTTTTAAATCTATAAAACCTCTTCAAATATATTTCTAAATTAGTCTAAATTGAACCAGTCACCATATCCGAGTTTTTCAAGGTTTTCTTTGCTGATCTTCAGACTTTCAAATGGATCTCTTCCATAAGTCGCATCCTGCTCGATCAGGAAGTACTCGCTTCCTCCTGCAAGACCTGCCTCGATACATTCTTTTACCGGGAGAGAACCTTCTCCGACTTCTGCAAACTCTACATTGCTTGTAAATGCAGCCATGAATGTCTCTGGATCAAATTTTCCTTCCGGAAGCTTCACTTCACCGATTCTGTAGTCTTTTAAGTGAAGAAGACGGATACGTCCATCATATTTTTTAATAAATTCTACCGGATTTTCTCCTCCTCTGTGGATCCAGTGGATATCTAACTCAAATCCCATATGTTTTGTATTGTTCTTGATGATGTCTAATAAATATTCTCCATCGTATTTTACAAACTCTACATGGTGATTGTGGTAGTACAGATCGATTCCGTGTTCTTTTAATCTTCCTGCTACTTCATCTGCACGTTTTACAAAATCAAGCGCTTTCTCACGGCTTCCCATACATGTCATTGGAAGCATCCCGATACGGAGCATATCACAGTTTAATTTCTTACAGTCAGCTACGATCTTATCGAAATCTGTTGTAAGATATTCCCCTGGCATTCCCGGCATCATAGGCTCTAACGCTGCGCTGAGTGCTGCAATCTTGATTCCAAATTCTTCGCATGCTTTTTTCATTCCTGCCACATTTTCTTCTGTCATCGGAATCTGAGAAACTTCTACACAGTGATATCCCAGTTCTGCACATGCTTTTAATGTTCCATATGCACCTAATTCTGCAATTTTGTCTTTGATCGTACTCATCTGAATACCAATTAATCCTTTTTTCATCGATCTTCCTCCTATTTTCTAAAAACTGTCCTTCCGTCTGAGCGTTCTGACTGGATCCAGCAACTGTCCGCTCCTTGTAGTGACAGAGTTTCTATACAGACACATAGCTGTTTGTTTTTCCGGATTCCTGAATGGCATCAATCAGCTGGATACTCATTTTTGCATCTCTGACTTTGATATAGTTATCCGTACCATCCTCAAGGCATCTGTAAAATCTGGCGATCAGTTTCCCGTGGCTTGCGCCATAGTAAAACTTCGTTCCCGGCATTTTTTCATCCTCGATCAGCATCTTCTGTGTCCCGTCATTTAATACTTCGTAAAGTACATTATCCCGGATCAGAAATTCTCCATGCTCCAGCTGTACCGCAATCTGTACGGACTCATTCTTGTGATTTGCATTTGTCGCAAAGAACAGACCTTTCGCCCCGTTTTCATAATCCAGTCTTGCAGTTACCGTGTCTTCTACTTCGATCCCATAATCTAAGATCTGGCTGACGGAAGCATGAACACCTTTGATCGCGCCTCCGAGATAATATAACAGATCCAGTGTATGCACGGACTGATTGATCATACATCCGCCTCCGGCAGTCTCCCACTTGCCGCGCCACGGCTTCACATCATAGTACTCTTTTGCACGGTACCATGGGACAATTCCTCTTGTCCCTGTGACTTTTCCGTATTTTCCACTGTCGATCAGTTCCTTTAACATCTCCACACTCTCATTTAAACGATTCTGGAGACAAATTCCAATATGAAGTTCTGGATGCGCTGCTTCCAGTTTCACATAGTCTTCTGCTTCTTTTGTCGTAAGCGCCACCGGCTTTTCACAAAATACATTGCACCCCATCTCAGCCACTTCTTTTGCAACCGGATAATGCAGATAGTGCGGCAGACAGATATGCACACAGTCTGGCTCTGTCTGTTTTACCATTTCTCTGTAGTCTGTAAAGAAAGGGACACCTTCCGGAAGCCCCTGACTGGCTTCCAGATTGATGTCACACAGTCCGCAGAGTGTTATTTCTGGATTTGCAAGAATACCCGCAATATGAATTCTGGAAATATCTCCTAATCCAATGATCGCTGCTCTCTTCATCCTGACCCCTCCCATTTCCATCTGTGAAATTAACGTGTTGGGAATTTTCCTTCCTCTGCAATTTTCTTATTCAGTTCAGCAAGATATAAATCTTCGTCTACCGGAAGTTCTACTTCTTTTCCTAACCAGCTTGAAAGAAGTGTTGCATTTGCAAGATTTACTCCGTTGATTCCATCTGCTCCCGGAGCTAATAATGGTGTACCTTCGATGATATGTTTTGCAAAGTCTTCCATAACAGTTGTGTGCTGTACGCCCCATCCATCTGTATTTTCAAATGTTTCGATATCGTACAGTCCTTCTGCTCCTGAAGAATTTCCCTGAGTCAGTCTTGCAAGTTCCATCATAGACATCGTATCGTTTAATTCTTTTTCAGATTTTTTCAGACGGTATACAGTCGCTTTCTTGCTGTCTTCTACGACAATCTTACCACCATCTAAATCAATCTCGAAACGGTCTGTTCCGATTGGATCGTGTGTACATGTGATGAAGCTTCCTGTTGCTCCATTCGGATATTCTGTAACGATCGTTACGTCGTTGTCAACGATAATGTCTCTGTGTGCTCCGCAGATGATCTTTGCGTATACTTTGCTTGGAACTCCACACATCCACTGCCATAAGTCTAACTGGTGAGGAGCCTGGTTTACAAGAACACCTCCGCCTTCTCCACCCCATGTAGCTCTCCAATCGCTCTGACGGTA
>CAUWEA010000125.1:0-4981 GCA_963557735.1 uncultured Faecalimonas sp.
TGCGATTGAAACAAAGTAAAGCACTTTCACTGATCAGTCTGGCGACAAAGGCGGGCAAGACAGTGAGCGGGGAATTTACGACAGAGAAAGAGACGAAGTCGGGGAGAGCAGAGCTTGTCATCGTAGCAGAAGACGCCTCCGACAATACAAAGAAGAAGTTTCAGAATATGTGTGATTTCTATGAAGTGCCGATTTATTTTTATAAAGATAAAGACACCTTAGGACATGCAATGGGAAAAGAATTCCGGGCATCGCTTGCCGTGCTGGATGCAGGGTTTGCAAAAGGGATCAGAAAGCATATAGAGGATGAGAGGCAGACAGTTGCATAGAGGAGGTAGAGCGTATGACGAAAATTCGGGTACATGAACTGGCAAAAGAGTTAAACAAGTCAAATAAAGAAATTTTAGATTTTTTACAAGAGAAGAAAGTAGAGGTGAAAAGCCACATGAGTTCCCTTACAGATGAACAGGAAAACATGGTGAAAGATGCTTTTGGAGGAAAGAAGGAAGCATCGTCTGAGGAGACACCGAAGAAGAAAAATATCGTGCAGGTATTCCGTCCGCAGAATACACAGAATGGAAAGCGCCAGGGCGGACAGAGATCGAACAATGGCGGCAACAATCAGAGAGGAAACGGCGCGGGACAAAAGGACCGTCAGAACAATAACAACCGTTCTGGCAATGGCGGAAATGGCCGTGGAGGAAATGGAAACCAGGGATCCAGAAACGGGGAGAACAGAGGAGAACGTTCCAACCGTCCATTTAACAGAGGAGAGCGCTCCGGAGAGAACCGCGGTGACAACAGAGGATACAACAACCGTGGCGAGAACCGTCAGGATGGAAGAGGCGACCGTCAGGGACAGAAAGGCGGATTCTCCGGCCAGGGAAGAAGAGATGACCGTGGCCAGGACAACAGAAGAAATAACGGAAGAAGAGACGACAGAAGGCAGGAGAACGGAAGAGGAAACTCACCGTCTATCCCGGCGCCGATCGTTCCGGAACAGAAGCCGCAGCGCCAGAAGGGCAAAGACAACTATAAGAAGAAAGATTACCGCGATGACGACAGAGAAGACAGAGTTCCAAAAGGAAAGAAACAAAAACCGATGTCACAGCCGGTAAAACCACAGCCGAAACCGGTGGAGAAGGAAGAGGAGAAGATCAAAATGATCACAATCCCGGAGACGCTTACGATTCAGGAACTTGCAGATAAGATGAAGATCCAGCCGTCTGTGATCGTTAAGAAATTATTTATGCAGGGCAAGATCGTGACAGTCAACCAGGAAGTAGACTTTGACACCGCAGAAGAGATCGCAATGGAATTTGAATGTCTTGTCGAGAAAGAAGAAGTAGTCGATGTGATCGAGGAACTGTTAAGAGAAGACGAGGAAGATGAGAGCACAATGGTGAAACGTCCTCCGGTCGTATGTGTTATGGGACACGTTGACCACGGAAAGACTTCTCTTCTTGATGCGATCCGTAATACAAACGTGATCGACCGCGAGGCAGGCGGAATCACACAGCATATCGGTGCGTATGTGGCAACGATCAATGGAGAGAACATTACATTCCTTGATACACCGGGACATGAGGCATTTACAGCGATGCGTATGCGTGGAGCAAGCTCTACAGATATCGCGATCCTTGTTGTTGCAGCCGATGACGGTGTGATGCCGCAGACCGTGGAAGCGATCAACCATGCGAAAGCAGCAGGGATCGAGATCATCGTCGCAGTGAATAAGATCGATAAGCCAAGTGCAAATGTAGAAAGAGTAAAACAGGAACTGACAGAGTATGGCCTGATCGCGGAAGACTGGGGCGGAAGCACGATCTTTGTTCCAGTATCTGCGCATACACATGAGGGAATCGACGAGCTGCTTGAGATGATCCTTCTTACAGCGGAAGTGTCTGAGTTAAAGGCAAATCCAGACCGCCGTGCAAGAGGAATCGTCATCGAGGCACAGCTTGACAAAGGAAAAGGTTCTGTGGCAACAGTCCTTGTACAGAAAGGAACACTTCATGTCGGAGATCCGATCGCAGCAGGCTCTGCTTACGGAAAAGTAAGAGCGATGATGGACGACAAGGGAAGACGTGTCAAAGAAGCAGGACCGTCCATGCCGGTAGAGATCCTCGGACTGAATGATGTTCCAAATGCGGGTGAGATCTTTGTGGGATGTGAGTCTGATAAGGAAGCAAGAAGCTTTGCAGAGACATTTATCTCCCAGAACCGTGTGAGAATGCTGGAAGAGACAAAATCAAGAATGTCCTTAGACGATCTGTTCAGCCAGATCCAGGCAGGAAACTTAAAAGAACTCGGAATCATTGTAAAAGCCGATGTGCAGGGATCTGTGGAAGCAGTAAAACAGAGCCTTCTGAAACTGTCCAACGAGGAAGTCGTGATTAAGATCATCCACGGCGGTGTCGGTGCGATCAATGAGTCTGACGTCAACCTTGCATCTGCATCCAATGCGATCATCATCGGATTCAATGTCCGCCCGGATGCGACTGCAAAGGAGATCGCAGAGCGCGAAGGCGTTGACCTGCGTCTGTACCGTGTCATCTACGATGCGATCGAAGATGTGCAGGCAGCGATGAAAGGAATGCTGGACCCGATCTTTGAGGAGAAGGTGCTCGGCCATGCGGAAGTACGCCAGACATTCAAGGCATCCGGTGTCGGAACGATCGCAGGTTCTTATGTGCTTGACGGTACCTTTGAGCGGGGATGCTCTGTCAGAGTATCCAGAGATGGCGTCGTGATCTTTGAAGGTGCGCTTGCATCTCTGAAACGTTTCAAAGACGACGTCAAGGAAGTCAGAGCCGGATATGAATGTGGTCTTGTATTTGAGAAATTTAACGATGTCAAAGAGGAAGACCAGGTAGAGGCATTCAAGATGGTAGAAGTGCCAAGATAGGCGGCAGAACAAAAATGGGAAAACCGGTATTGGTGCAGTTTGCAGAAGGCCGGGAAAGAAATGATATAGAGAAGTCCAGAAGGAAAATCCGTGGAGATCCGGCCGGAAAGGATGCGGAGAGTACAAGATTTTCTTTCAGGACGAAAACGTGGGGAAACTGCATTTTCAGACTGGGAAAGCGAAGAACTGCTGACCGTATGGCCTGGAGATCGCAGTTTCCGGCACATCTGCGCACAGAAACAACAGGAAATGAGAAAGGAGAACAACGATGAGAAAGAACAGCATTAAGAATACAAGAGTCAACATGGAAGTGCAAAGAGAATTAAGCAACATTCTCCGTGACGGGATCAAAGATCCGCGCGTGGCGCCGATGACGTCGGTTGTCGCTGTGGAAGTCGCTCCGGATCTGAAGACATGCAAAGCGTATATGAGCGTGCTTGGAGATGAAAAAGCACAGCAGGATACTGTTTTAGGGCTCCAGAGTGCAGAAGGATTTATCCGGAGAGAGCTGGCACACCGGCTGAACATGAGAAATACGCCGGAAGTGAAATTTGTTCTGGATCAGTCTATTGCATATGGAGTGACCATGTCTAAAAAAATTGATGAAGTGACAAAGGATATCAGATAGCAGAGGAAGAAAGCATATGGAATTACAAACATTATTGCAGGGAGTCCGCCGTGTGGCGCTTGGCGGACATGTCCGTCCGGACGGGGACTGTGTCGGTTCTACACTGGGGCTGTACCAGTATCTTCAAAAAGAGAATCCGGAAATCAGTGCAGATGTCTACCTGGAGCCGGTGCCGGATTCCTTCCGGTTTATCGGTGCGGTAAAAGACATTCGTCCGGAGGTGACAGAGACAGAGCCGTATGACTTGTTCATTCTGCTGGACTGCGGCGATTCAGACCGGCTTGGATTTTCCAAAGTACTCTATGAGCAGGCAAAGCGGACAGCGTGCATTGATCACCATATCAGCAATCAGGCATTTGCAGATGAAAATGAGATCGATCCGGACGCAAGTTCTACTTCGGAACTGGTCTACCGACTGTTAGATAAGGAGAAGATCACAAAGGAGATTGCAGAGTGTCTGTATCTTGGTATTGTGCATGATACCGGAGTGTTTCAGTATTCCTGCACGGCGCCGGAGACGATGGAAGCTGCGGCGGAGCTGATGCGGAAAGGGATCGACTATTCCGGGATCATCGACCGCACATTTTACCAGAAATCTTATGTGCAGAATCAGGTGCTTGGGAAAGCACTGGTGGACAGCAGACTCTTCCTTGACGGAAAGTGCATCGCTTCTTCCCTGACCAGGGAAGAGATGGAGTTTTATGGTGTGGCTCCAAAAGAGCTGGATGGTATTGTCAGCCAGCTTCGCGTGACAAAGGGAGTGGAGACGGCAATCTTCCTATATGAACTGTCTCACCATGAATTTAAAGTCAGCCTGCGTGCGACCGGCGAGGTAGATGTAAGCAAGATCGCGCAGAAATTTGGCGGCGGCGGTCATAAGAAGGCGGCAGGTGCGACAATGCGGGGAAGTTCTGAGGAGGTTCTTTCGGCGCTTTTGGAAGAAATCGGAAAGGCAGAGAACAGATGATACACGGAGTGATCAATGTATATAAAGAAAAAGGATTTACTTCTCACGATGTTGTGGCAAAACTCAGGGGAATCTTAGGGCAGAAGAAGATTGGCCATACAGGGACATTAGATCCGGATGCGACGGGGGTACTCCCGGTGTGCCTCGGAAAGGGGACAAAGCTCTGTGACCTTTTGACGGATAAAGATAAGACTTACCGGGCAGTGATGCTGCTCGGGACCGTGACAGATACGCAGGACAGTTCCGGGACAGTGTTAGAGACAAAGGACACTGGATTTCTCACGGAGGAGGCAGTGACAGCGTGCATTCAAAGTTTTGCAGGTGCGTATGAGCAGATTCCGCCGATGTACTCTGCACTGAAAGTCGGAGGTAAGAAGCTTTATGAGCTGGCAAGGGAAGGTAAGACGGTTGAGCGTAAGGCAAGACCGGTTACGATCCATCAGATTGAGATCCAGAAGATCGATCTGCCGCGGGTAAC
>CAUWEA010000126.1:0-4914 GCA_963557735.1 uncultured Faecalimonas sp.
GGCTGCTGTTTGGAAGCACGCTTCCAGTCTTCTGTCCGTCCAGTCTTGATTTCAGTCTGGAAGCAGGTCCTTCTACATTGTGAAGACCAGTTGCGATCACTGTGATCACTGCTTCATCAGACTTGGAATCGTCATACATTGCACCGAAGATGATATTTGCATCCTCGCCTGCAAGTTCCTGAACATATTCTGCTGCATCACTTGCATCCATCAGTGTGATATCTCCTGAGATATTGATGATAACATGGGAAGCACCTGCGATCGTTGTCTCGAGCAGCGGGCTGGCAACTGCCTGTTTTACAGCTTCCAGTGCCTTGTCATCTCCCTTGCCCTGACCGATTCCGATATGTGCGATTCCCTTATCGATCATAACTGTCTGTACATCTGCAAAGTCAAGGTTGATCAGAGATGGTACATTGATCAGGTCTGTGATTCCCTGGATACCCTGCTGGAGAACTTCGTCTGCCTTCTTCAGCGCTTCCGGCATCGTTGTTCTGCGGTCTACAACTTCCAGTAATTTATCATTTGGAATGACGATCAGCGTATCTACGCTTTCTTTTAATTTCTCAATGCCTGCAAGCGCGTTGTTCATTCTTGTCTTGGATTCAAAACGGAACGGCTTTGTAACGACACCAACCGTCAGTGCTCCGAGTTCTTTCGCGATACGCGCAACAACCGGAGTCGCTCCGGTTCCGGTTCCGCCACCCATACCACAGGTAACGAATACCATATCTGCGCCTTTGATCGCTGCTGCGATCTCCTCTGCGCTCTCCTCTGCTGCCTTCTCACCAATCTCAGGCTTTGCACCTGCTCCAAGTCCTTTCGTCAGCTTCTCACCGATCTGCATCAGTGTAGGAGCTTTTGATAACTGTAATGCCTGCTTATCTGTATTAATAGCAATAAATTCGACACCGGCGATCTGTTCATCGATCATTCGGTTCACTGCGTTATTTCCGCCGCCACCGACACCAATGACGATAATTTTTGCTGCTGCTTCAGATTCATTTGTTTTAATTTCTAACAAGAGTTTTTCCTCCTTTATCGATCTACTTCTTATACATCCCTCTGGTTCTATATAGATTCTGCCATATAGATATATAATATAGTTTTTCTTCTAATTAATCAATAGCCTTTTTTAGATTTTCCCATTTTTTTATAATCACATCTATGGTTTCTTTCTGCCGATGGCAACACCTCAGATCAGGCGCAGGACCATTTATTCATATCCCATACCACTGCCGTCATCGTAAGTGCCCGTTCCATCATCGTAGACTCCGCTTCCGTCATCATAACTTCCTGTTCCGTCATCGTAGACTCCGCTTCCGTCATCATAACTTCCTGTTCCGTCATCGTAGACTCCGCTTCCATCGTCATAGCTTCCCGTTCCGTCATCGTAGACTCCGCTTCCATCATCATAGCTTTCGCCCCCGCCATCGGACTGCGGATCTGTATCCGCGCTGTCATCCATTCCTTCCAGCATCTGATCTTCTCCCTCTGTCACCGTACCATCTTCCGCTTCTACGGTCGGGCGGAAACTGATCAGTGTGGACTGCATCGTGAAATTCTCCAGATGTACCGTTCCGCTTTTTCCCTGAAGTTTTTCCAGGATCGGAGCGATCTGCGCAGCTCTGTCATCAAAATTCTCATCCCCGATATTGACTGCGATCGTCCCAAAATGCAATGTCGCCTCCGTCCCGTCAAATACAATCTTATCCGGACTTAGCTCCCATTTCTCCATCACTTTTCCGACTTGTATCACACAGCTGAATACCTTTCGGTTTTCTGCCTTCACTTTATGGTTTAGAATAACCTTCTTTACACCGACTCCTTCGATCATAGGGATCCCCGGTATGGATTCCGTCTGTTTCTTTAACACAGTTCCCTTTTCATCGAAATAGACATATTCGTTCTCATGCAGAATACCTCCCAGCAGCTTATGTTCCTCCACACGGACTTTGATCGTCCACGGATTCTTCATACTGATCTCTGCATGTTTCATCATCGGAAGCAGCTCATCTGGCTGAAACTTTGACTTCCAGAGCACATACAGCGAATTGCCTGACGGAGTATCGCTTTTTACCCAGTCCGCCACTTCTTTCTGCGTCAGTGACTCGATCCCCGTCACTTCGATCTTTTGTATATGAAACAACAAAAATACAGACAATGCAAGAATTGCTGCTGCGATCAACGTCACACTCAGCGCATACAGCCCGTATTTTCTTTTCTTTTGTACTTTATGATGTTTAAACGTCGTCATCCTAACCTCCTAACAGACTTGTTGCCGCCGCGCTCTTCCGCGCCGGATGTTCTCTCTATTGTATCAGACCGGACACACTCAGCACAAGCCCCATTTCCATCAAAAGAAACATGACCGAAGTTCCTCCATAACTGATGAATGGGAGCGTGATCCCCGTATTTGGGATCGTGTTTGTCACTACGGCAATATTTAAGATCACCTGGATCATCATGTGCGCCATTGCCCCCGATGCGATCAGGGCTCCGAACAGATCCTGCGCATGCACTGCGATGACAAAAAAGCGCCAGATCAGGAGAAGAAACAAAAGAATGATAAACGCAGCTCCCACAAGTCCCAGTTCTTCGCATACGATAGAGAAGATCATATCATTCTGTGCCTCCGGAACAAATCCGAGTTTCTGCACACTGTTTCCCACACCTCTGCCAAACAATCCTCCCGAGCCGATCGCGTAGAGTCCCTGCAGCGTCTGATATCCTTTCTCATACTTCTCCGGATTCCTCCAGATTGCAAGCCGCTCCAGCCGGTAACTCTCCACACCGAGGAAAATCCCTAAAAATCCACATCCAAGCAGACCCATCCAGATAAACTGTGCATACTTTGGACTTGCCACAAAGATCAGGATCACTGCGATCCCCAGAATGATGATCGCAGTACTCAGATTGCTCGCACCAACCAATCCGACAACCGGAAGCGCCATGAGCATGATCTTAAAAAGTGTTTTGATCCTGCCCATCTCTTTTACATTTTTTGTGACGATCCACGCAAGAAATAAGATCAGCGCCACTTTGGCATACTCGGAAGGCTGAAAAGATAAAGGTCCCAAAGACAACCATCTTTTGGACCCGTTATACTCATCCCCTATAAGAAGCACCGCCACCGACAGTCCGATCGCGACAAGATAGCCAATTCCTGCAAGCGGCTCCCAGACATGATAATCAATGTTCGCCACGATCAGCATCAGGACCGTTCCCAGGATCGTGGCAAACAGCTGCTTCTTTAAATAGTAAAAACGATCGTGGAATTTCAGCTCACCGTTGTAAGCGCTCGTGCTGTACAGGAGAATCAATCCTACAAACACGAGCAGAAATACAACTGCTAGCAATGTGTAATCATACCCTTTTTTCTTTCCGGGTCTGCCCACAATTCTTCACTCCTTATAAATGATTTACAAGTTCTTTGAATTTATCTCCACGTTCTTCAAAATTTTTAAACATGCCCCAGCTTGCACATGCCGGAGAGAGTAACACTGCATCGCCTTCTCTTGCAAGCTTCGCACTTTCCAGGACAGCTTCCTCGAAAGTTTCTGTCAGGATCACATTGTTAAATCCTTTCCTTCTCGCTGTCTCAGCGATCTTCTCCTTTGTCGCTCCCACTAGTACAAGGTATCTGATCTTTTCCCCGAAAGAGTCGATCCACTCATCATAGGAGGAATCTTTGTCATATCCTCCTCCGATCAGCACAGTCGGACGGTTCATCGCCTCAACTGCCTTGATCGCAGCATCCGGATTCGTCCCTTTGGAGTCATTGTAATAGGCAACTCCGCCTTTCTCTGTCACAAACTCGATCCGGTGTGCGACTCCTCCAAAGCTTCTGATCGTCTTCCGTATTATGTCAAGCGGAACTCCATATGCCGCCGCCATCGCGGAAGCTGCCATCACATTTTCATAATTATGTGTACCCAGAAGCTGAAGTTCTCCCGTCTCGCAGAGTACTTCCGGCTCCCCGTCGGCATAGATGATTTTTCCATCTTCGAGATAGATCCCTCTTTCTAGTTTACGTCTGCTGCTGAAATATAGAACCTGCACATCCAGATTTTCCCCGAACGTCCGCAGTACCTCATCTTCATAATTCAGTACACAGACATCTTCGGCAGTCTGATTCTTTGTGATCTCTTCCTTTGCCTGAATATATGCCTCCATCGTATGATGGCGGTTCAGATGATCCGGCGTAATATTTAAGATCGCGCTTACCTTCGGGCGGAATGTATCAATTGTCTCAAGCTGGAAGCTGCTCATCTCCGCCACGGTCACAGAACTGTCCCGCATCTTAAGCACAGCTCCCGTATATGGTGTCCCGATATTTCCCACAACAAACACACTATCCTGGTATGCCTTCATAATCTCCCCGAGCAGAGCGGTTGTCGTTGTCTTCCCGTTTGTTCCGGTGATCGCAAGTACATCTCCTCTTCCGAAACGGTATGCAAGTTCTACTTCTCCCCAGATTGGGATCTCCCTCTCTCTTAACTGGTTTACGACCGGAAGGTCTGTCGGAACCCCGGGACTTAACACTACAAGTTCCAGCTGATCCATCACTTCCATCGGAAGACTGCCAAGCAGAATCTCCACAGAACTCTCCCCGGCAAAATGTTTTCTTAATTTTTCTCTGTCCAGACTTTCATTTCCATCATACAGGATCACAGAAGCGCCTGCCCGCTCAAGCAGTTCTCCTGCTCCGATCCCGCTGATCCCAGTTCCGAATACAAGTACCTTTTTTCCTCTAAAATCCATAATACCCTCCTAAAGCGCCATCAGACCGATCAGACATAAGATTGCCGTAGCAACCGAGAAAACTGCCACAACCCTCGTCTCCGACCAGCCACAAAGTTCAAAGTGGTGGTGGATCGGCGCCATTTTAAAGATTCTTTTTCCGCCTGTCTT
>CAUWEA010000127.1:0-4799 GCA_963557735.1 uncultured Faecalimonas sp.
GAAGTAATCCCTGAGACTGTAACATCTGAACATATGCTACTCTTGGAAGTCCTGGGAATTTTTCAGCACCTTCCATAACTCCATATGTTTCAAATACTTCTGTTTTATCTGGTGTCAGTTCACGAGCTAACTCTCCAAGGTAAACAGCTACTCTGAATCCTGCAAATCTTACAGCTGGCTCATAATCGTGCTGTTTGATTCCTTCTACAGGTTCACATACAACAACTAAGTTGTTTAATTTTGAGAATGGTGTATATTCTGCACCTGGGCCTGTCATATCGATGATACCTTCCTGGAAACCAACGATCTTACCTGCTGTAACAACAGCCATACCTTTGAGTGCATATGTTTTACCTTCACCAACTGTATCCACTTTGCTGATTACACCTGGGAAAATTCCTCCACGACCTTCAACTTTTACACGTGGCTCGATAACATCTTTTACAGGTGTGATTCTTACGCTCTCACCTGGTCTTGCAATATCAAGCTTGCAGTCTTTAATTCTTTCGTCCTCTAGAACGATTGCTTTTACAGCTTCTTCATCAACATAAAGTACGCCATCTTCGATTTTAGACTCTGGTCCAAACTGAATGTCTTTAATGTTAATGTGACCTAATTCTAATCTTCTCACTGTAAATTCCCTCCTTTATTGTGTTTAGTTATATATGCTCTAAGTACCTTAACGTACTATTACAGCCAATGTCATTGAATTTTTCATTTTCTCTTGCTATTCAATCCCATCTGCGATTCTTTCTTTAAAAAATCGCAGACGGAATTGCACTCTCAATCAATTTCAAATCTACCACTTGAAAATCTTCATAGACTTCCGGTGCATACTTATCTGATTTAAACTGAAATTTTTTACAAGACTGAATCGCATACTCAATAATCTCCATAGACCGCGGATCCAGCTTTTCTTTCTTTTCTGACACCATAATCGATTTATACGGTGTTTCATTCGGCTTCACACTTCCAGACAGCGGATGTGTCAGAAGCTCATATCCTTCATAAATATAGTTTCTTACTTTTCTAAGTATCTCCTCATAGGAGCACTCTACGAACTCAATATGATATTCATTTTCTAATGTTTCTTTTACTAAGGGATTGTTTGTTACTATCTTAAATGCTTTTTTCATGTTCTCACCTTGTTGTTAAAAAAAGGACGGCTTTCGTAACTGTTGCTACCAAGTCGTCCTTTCTGTTCTTTTCTGACATTACGTCCAAGTCCAGAATATGGTCCATTTCTCACTCCTTTTGCCTGAAAGTTTCACCAGCTAATTGACCGTTACCTGGTTTGCATCTTCGGCGGTTTCCTATTTCAGAAACGCTCTCACAAGAAATATCTTCCCATCTTCTTTTCCAATATTTATTTTTTCTTCATCTGTTTTGGCTTGAAGTTATTAAAGTAATCTTTGTGTACTTCTTTTACTACCTTACTCAGTGCAAACAGACCGATAATATTCGGAATTACCATTGCACTGTTGAAGCAGTCTGCCATGTTCCAGATTAAATCAACTTTTACTGCTGATCCTGCTACGATGCATACCGCTACAAGAATCGCATATACTTTCACTGCTTTTGATCCAAATAAGTACTTGATATTTGCTTCACCGAAGAAATACCATCCGATGATTGTAGAAAATGCGAAGAAGAACATACAGATTGCAATGAAAACTTCTCCAAATTTTCCAAATACGCTTGCAAATCCAGCCTGTGTAAGAGCTGTTCCTGTGAAAGCTGCTCCTGTCAATGGATCTGTCTGTCCTACCATACCACTTGTAAGGATTACAAGTGCTGTTAAAGTCAGAACAACAAATGTATCAATAAACACACCCATCATAGCAACAAAACCTTGTTCTACAGGATGATCTACCTTTGCAACTGCATGTGCATGTGGTGTAGATCCCATACCTGCTTCATTTGAGAACAATCCACGTCCAACACCTCTTGCAAGTGCTCTAGATACTGTCCAACCAAGAACTCCACCGCCGATTGCCTGCGGATTGAAAGCTCCTACGAAGATATCGTGAAATGCTTTCGGAATCATATTTCCGTTACAGATGATGACAATCAATGCACCCACAATGTAGAATGCTGCCATGATCGGGACGATCTTTTCTGTCAAGGAAGCGATTCTTGAAATACCACCCACAAAGACAAACAACGAAATAGCTGCGATAATAATACCGATAATCCATGGATTAATTCCAAATGCTGTTCCGAATGCATCTCCAATGGAGTTAGACTGTACTGCATTTCCCATAAAACCTAATGCAAAGATAATGAGTACTGCAAATGTTGCTGCAAGAATCTTACCGAATTTCCCAGTAAACGCTGCTCTGATGTAGTATACAGGACCTCCGGTAACTGTTCCGTCATCTCCGACCTGTTTGTACTTCTGAGCCATAAGTGCTTCGGCATAAATTGTTGCCATTCCTAAGAAAGCACTTACCCACATCCAGAAAATTGCTCCAGGACCACCCATAGCGATTGCTGTTGCTGCTCCCGCAAGGTTACCTGTACCTACTTGTGCCGCGATAGCTGTTGCTAACGCCTGGAAGGAAGACATTCCTTCTTTTCCGGCCTTGTCGCTTTTTTTGAAGAGACCTCCAAAAGTACGCTTCCAGCCTTCTCCGAATCCTCTTACCTGAATGAAGCCAAGGTTAAATGTGAACCAAAGTCCAGCACCTACCAAAACTACAATCAGGATTTTGTCTGCTAGTACACCTTGAATGGCTACTACTAAATCATTCAGACTCAAACAAATCCCTCCTCACGCACCGTTTTTTCGGTGGTTTTATTGAATATCTCTTATGTCATATATATTACATGATGGGCGGGATTATTTCAACTCTTTTTATGCATTTTACACATCTTTGTTCAGATTTTTACACATTTTTAGGTGTTTATTTATATCTTCTATATATGAACTTTATTTTTTATTTATTTTGCATATTTTATTATATCTCATTTTGTCCATTTTGTCTATTGTCTTTTTTCACGTTTTGAAATCTTAGTCAAATTTTTGTCAATTTGCCAGTTTTCGACAGAAAATCCCGCTTTTTCTACGGAAAAGCTATTAAAAAAGACGAAGACTTCTATCCTCTCCGCCTTTTTTCTTCTTATACAAAATATCTATATATCCGTTTATCCTTTGTGCCGTTCCATCACAAGTGTCATTTTCTATTCAGACGTAACTTTCCGGCTAAACATTGATCTCCGCTGTCATTCCAAGGATCGCACGGTTTTCCTCCAGTACCGGGCGGACTACTTTTGTAAGGAAAGTTTCCACCTGCTCTTTTGCACGTCCGGTATATCTGGAAGGTTCCATCGTCTTTTGCAGTTCCTCCAGCGTCATATTAAATGCCGGGTCTGCTGCGATCAGTTCCAGAAGGTTATTGTCCAGACCTTTTTCTTTGACATTTCTTCCTGCTTCCATGGAAAGTTCCCGGATCCGCTCATGGAGTTCCTGACGGTCCCCGCCAGCTTTCACAGCATCCATCATAATATTTTCAGTCGCCATAAACGGAAGTTCTGCGCGAAGGCGCTTCTCGATCACTTTCGGGTACACAACAAGTCCGTCTACCACATTCAGACACAGATCCAGAATTCCATCAACCGCAAGAAATCCCTCCGGGATACTAAGTCTCTTATTTGCAGAATCATCCAATGTACGTTCAAACCACTGCGTTGCAGAGGTGATCGCCGGATTCAGCGCATCCGCCATCACATATCTCGACAGCGAAGCAATACGCTCACTTCTCATAGGATTTCTCTTATATGCCATTGCCGATGATCCGATCTGCGACTTTTCAAACGGCTCTTCCACTTCTTTTAAATGCTGCAGCAGACGGATATCATTGGAAAACTTGTGCGCACTTGCCGCGATCCCCGCAAGAACATTCAGTACTCTCGTATCTACTTTTCTGGAATAGGTCTGACCGGATACCGGATAACATGACTGGAATCCCATTTTTTCTGCGATCATCGGATCGATCTTATCAATCGTCTCCTGATCCCCGTCAAACAATTCCAGGAAACTTGCCTGCGTACCTGTCGTTCCCTTTGACCCGAGAAGCTTTAAGCTTCCGGACACATATTCCAGATCTTCTAAATCCATTAAAAACTCCTGCATCCAGAGTGTCGCTCTCTTCCCAACCGTTGTCGGCTGCGCCGGCTGAAAATGTGTAAAGGCCAGCGTCGGAAGTTCTTTGTACTCCCCGGCAAATTTTGCAAGCTCCGCGATCACATTGACAAGCTTTTTCTTGACGATCTTCAGCGCCTCTGCCATCACAATAATATCTGTATTGTCTCCAACATAGCAGGAAGTCGCTCCTAGATGAATGATCCCTTTTGCTTTTGGGCACTGTTGTCCATACGCATATACATGCGCCATCACATCATGTCGGACAACCTTTTCACGGGCTCTTGCCACATCATAATTGATGTTGTCTGCATTCGCCTTCATTTCCTCAATCTGCTCTTCTGTAATATTCAGACCAAGTTCTCTTTCTGTTTCTGCAAGCGCGATCCACAATTTTCTCCATGTACGGAATTTCATATCCGGCGAAAAGACAAACTGCATCTCCTTACTTGCATAGCGCTCTGACAACGGGCTTTGATATCTGTCTGTGCTCATATTACCATTCTCCTTCTACTCTTCTCTATAATAATCCCAGACGGCGGAAGACTTCTTCATAAGCTTCCTCGACATTCCCCATATCTCGGCGGAATCTGTCTTTGTCAAGTTTCTCATTTGTCTCCACATCCCAGAGCCTGCACGTATCCGGTGAGATTTC
>CAUWEA010000128.1:0-4773 GCA_963557735.1 uncultured Faecalimonas sp.
GTCAAAGGCATATCTGATCCCTTACGGTTCCAGAATCAAAGTGCAGGACGGAGCAGTGTTAGGAGCAGGTGATGAGCTGACAGAAGGTAGTGTAAACCCACATGATATCCTGAAGATCAAAGGACTCCGCGCAGTGCAGGATTACATGATCCAGGAAGTACAGCGTGTATACCGTCTCCAGGGTGTAGAGATCAACGATAAGCATATCGAGGTGATCGTGCGTCAGATGCTGAAGAAGATCCGCATCGAGGAGAAAGGCGATACAGAATTCTTACCGGGAACAATGGTAAATGTACTTGAATTTGACGATGTGAACGAGAAGATGATCGCAGAAGGAAAAGAGCCTGCAACCGGTGTTCAGGTAATGCTTGGTATCACAAAGGCTTCTCTTGCAACAGATTCCTTCTTATCGGCAGCTTCCTTCCAGGAGACAACAAAAGTCCTGACAGAGGCAGCAATCAAAGGAAAAGTCGACCACCTGATCGGTGTGAAAGAAAACGTACTGATCGGTAAGCTGATTCCGGCAGGAACAGGTATGAGAAAATACCGTGATGTAAAACTGGATACAGATATGGCAATGGAAGATGAGATTTCATTAGAAGATTTTGAAACATTTACATTATCTGAAGAAAGTGTAGCAGAGCTGGAAGCACAGGACGTATTAGGAGAAGATCTCTTAAGTTCAATTGAAGAATAGAAATAGAAAGAAAGGCGAGGCTTATGTAGTCTCGCCTTTTTCGGTAGCGTAAATAAAAGTATTCAGAAAGATCAGAATAAAGAAAGAGGTGATAAAATGGCAGACTGGATATTGGGAGGCATGATCGCAGCGGCGGTAGTTCTGATAATTGTACGGCAGAGGAAGTTAAAAAAGAATGGGAAAAGTGGCTGTGGCTGAAGTGGCTGCAGCGGTTGTGCTGGAAGTTGTCCGATGGACAAACAAGATCAGAATTGACAGCGGAAATAAGAAGAGAATATAATAGAATCTATGAGGTTCTGCCGGAAAGATTTATAGAAATTTACGGAAATAGCCTTCCAAACTTTACGGAACTATTATCCGTATCACGAAAGGGAAATCCGGACAGAAAAAGATCAAGTGACAATAGGAGGAAGAAAGATGTTTCAAGATAAACTGAACCGTGTATTGCAAGCGATGAAAGAAGCGGATCTGGATCAGATGATCGTCGCAGATCCGGCATCCATTTATTACCTGACAGGAAGAATGATCCTGCCGGGGGAGAGAATGTTAGCGCTGTATCTGAACCAGAATGGAGCGCATAAGCTGATCTTATCCAAGCTATTTCCGCAGGAGGGAGATGTGGGGATCGATGTGATCTATTTTGACGATGTAGAGGACAGTGTGGAAATCCTTGCGCAGTATGTGGAAAAAGAAAAGAAAGTCGGGATAGATAAGATCTGGCCGGCAAAATTTTTACTCCGTCTGATGGAACTCGGAGCGGGAAGTGCGTTTGTCAACGCATCCTTTGTGCTTGATGAGATCCGCCAGATTAAGGATGCGGAGGAAATCTGTAAAATGAAAGAGGCTTCCAGACTGAACGATATGGCGGTGGAGCGTCTGATCCCGCTTGTGAAGAAGGGGATGACAGAACAGCAGCTTGCAGATGAACTGCTGAAGATTTACTTAGAGCTTGGCGCAGAAGGTTATTCATTTGAGCCAATCTGTGCTTACGGAGCAAACGCGGCAGATCCGCACCATATGACAGATACGGTCAGCGTGGGAAAAGCGGGAGATTCCGTTGTGCTGGATATCGGATGTAAAAAGGATGGTTACTGTTCAGACATGACAAGAACAGTTTTTATCGGGGAAGCATCCGACAAGGCAAAGGAAGTGTATGATACTGTACTGCAGGCAAATTTAAGGGCGATCGCGGCAGTGAAACCGGGGGCGCGGTTCTGTGATGTGGACAAGGCGGCGCGTGATTATATTACGGAGAAAGGCTACGGTCCATACTTTACACACCGTACCGGACACTGTATCGGGCAGGAAGTCCACGAGGCGGGAGATGTTTCTTCAATCAATGAAAATGTGCTGAAGCCCGGCATGATCTTCTCCATTGAGCCGGGAATTTACCTCGCGGGGGAAGTAGGAGTGCGCATCGAGGATCTTGTCCTTGTGACAGAAGATGGGTGCGAAGTGCTGAACAAAGCGGATAAGGCGCTGAGAATCGTTTAAGATGGTAGTAAGAAATATGCTCAACATGCAGCTGATGATCTTTCTTCTCGTGATCATCGGGTTCTGCATACGGAAAAAAGGAATCGTGGGCACGGAAGGCCGGAAAAATATGGTGGATCTCTGTCTGTTTGTGACACTTCCGTTTAATATCATTCACTCATTTCTGATGGAGTGGGACTGGGGAATGCTCTTTTCCTGCGCGATCGTATTGTTCTTGTCGATTGGATACAATGTGGTCAGCATTCTCACAAGTTTTGTATGTTACCGAAAGGAACCGCATGACAGGCAGAAGACATTGCGGTATGGTACGATCGTGTCAAACGGCGGCTTTCTCGGAAATCCGATCATCGAGGGAATCTATGGGAGCAACGGGCTTTTTTATGCATCGATTTTTATGATCCCTGTGCGGATCGTGATGTGGACGATCGGAATGTCGGTATTTATGAAAGGCAGCGAAGCGGAAAAAACAGGCGGGAAAGGCAGCCTTTTAAAAAAAGTAATGACCAATCCCTGCATTGTGGCTGTCTATACCGGGGCGATCTTGATGGGAAGCGGGATCAGCCTTCCGGTATTTCTGGAAAATACAATTTCGGGGATCAGCAGCTGCAATACACCGCTCAGCATGATGTTAGTCGGGATGATGCTTGCGGAGATGAAACCGAAGGGGCTTCTGACAAAGTCAGTTGCTTTTTATACCTTTGTCCGTCTGATCGTTGTGCCGGGGATTGTGTTTGGACTCACAGCGCTGCTTCCAATTGATCCGCTTCTTCGGGGGATCACAGTGATCATTGCAGCGATGCCGACGCCGATCACGGCGGTGCTTCTGTCAGGAAAGCACGGCGGAGATGAACAGTGCGCTGCGGGAATGTTGTTTGTATCTACGGTTCTGTCGCTTGTGACATTGCCGATCTGGTGTATGTTTCTGTAAAAAAGGGGTAAGAATCTTTAGCAGCGAGGGTGCAAAACAGAGAAAAGAAGAAAAAGCAGAAAAAAGTTTGCAGGATTGCGACTTTTTTCTGCTTTTTTTGTCTGAGTGCTTGACATTTGGGGAAAATCGTAATAGACTAATAGAGCGTGCATAGGAATATGTATATTTTTTATGCACAAAAAGAGTGAATCAAAGCTCAGCAACCAGTAGTTCTTCTATAAGAGAAGGACAGGAAATATCATAGGAGGTGAAAGGAATGCCAACATTTAATCAGTTAGTAAGAAAAGGACGTCAGACATCTGTAAAGAAATCTACGGCTCCAGCTCTTCAGAAAGGTTACAATTCTTTAAAAAAGAAAGCAACTGACACATCTGCACCACAGAAAAGAGGTGTGTGTACAGCAGTTAAGACAGCTACACCTAAGAAGCCTAACTCAGCTCTTAGAAAGATTGCCAGAGTTCGTCTTTCTAACGGTATCGAAGTAACAAGCTATATCCCAGGAGAAGGACACAACCTTCAGGAACACAGCGTTGTTCTGATCCGTGGTGGTAGAGTAAAAGACTTACCAGGTACAAGATACCATATCGTCAGAGGAACACTTGATACAGCAGGTGTTGCTAAGAGAAGACAGGCGCGTTCTAAATACGGTGCTAAGAGACCGAAAGACGCAAAGAAATAAGAATCAGTAACAAAAATCGTATCACAAACAGAACTATGATTCCAGTAGGTTGCGGGTTATATCGATAGAGATAGTAAGTCCCGCACGAACACATTATCATTAGAAAGACACATGTGAGTACCGATGAATTAATTAAGTAATTTTGAACATTTCAAAACAATGATTAAGGAGGGAAGGACCGTGCCACGTAAAGGACATACTCAAAAAAGAGACGTATTAGCGGATCCATTATACAACAATAAAGTGGTTACAAAGCTTATCAACAACATCATGTTAGATGGTAAGAAAGGTGTAGCTCAGAAGATTGTATACGGAGCATTTGAAAGAATCGAAGCAAAAGCTGAGAAACCAGCGATTGAAGTATTCGAAGAAGCAATGAACAACATTATGCCAGTGCTTGAAGTAAAAGCAAGACGTATTGGTGGAGCAACATACCAGGTACCGATCGAAGTAAGAGCAGACAGAAGACAGGCTTTAGCACTTCGTTGGATCACATTGTATTCTCGTAAAAGAGGAGAGAAGACAATGGAAGAAAGACTGGCAAACGAACTTTTAGATGCAGCTAACAACACAGGTGCATCTGTGAAGAAGAAAGAAGACATGCACAAGATGGCAGAGGCTAATAAGGCATTTGCTCATTACAGATTCTAAGGGAGGAAAAAGTCTTGGCTGGAAGAGAATATCCATTAGATAGAACTAGAAACATCGGTATTATGGCTCATATTGATGCTGGTAAAACAACAACAACTGAGCGTATTCTTTACTATACCGGTGTTAACCACAAAATCGGTGATACTCACGAAGGTACTGCTACTATGGACTGGATGGCTCAGGAGCAGGAAAGAGGTATCACAATCACTTCAGCTGCTACAACATGTCACTGGACACTGCAGGAAAACTGCAAGCCAAAAGCTGGTGCGTTAGAGCACCGTATCAACATCATTGATACTCCGGGACACGTTGACTTTACAGTAG
>CAUWEA010000129.1:0-4761 GCA_963557735.1 uncultured Faecalimonas sp.
TATTTTGCCTGAAAAGTGGAAGATCAGTTTGTTATAGTGTGCCCGATAACAGCAGGCGGTGAGGGTGCTTTACGGCGAACACGAGGTGGAGTCATTTCTGGAAGAGTGTGAGGAGAAGTTGAGAGATGAAGCAGGAATTGAAATGTGATTTTTGTGGGAAGAGGATGTATAAATATCCATCGCAGATACACCGGCATAATTTTTGTTCTCGTAAGTGCTTGGCTGATTTTTCAAGCCGTGAGAAAAATCCAGAATTATATAACGACTTGAAAGATTATGGGAATATATCGGAGCACATGAAACAGTTGAATGCAGTGATGAATCCATCGAGAATGGATTTTCCTACTAGAGCGAAATTAAGTGTTAAAAGGCGCGGAAGCGGATCTGGAAAGTCCTACGCGAAGTCGTTCGGGAGACATACGCACCGAATGGTAGCAGAGCGAATGTTAGGGAGAAAATTGAAACCTGGAGAAGTCGTGCATCACATCGACGGAAATAAGAGAAATAACGCACCGGAAAATTTGATAGTGTTTTCCGGTCAGTCAGAGCATGCAAAGTGGCATGGATTACAAGGGAGGTGATGCGATATGATGTTCAAACCGCACGGTTATCAGCAATACTGTATAAATAAAATCATTGAGATTAAGAAAATCGGGCTTTTTTTGGACATGGGTTAATGGTTTAGGAAAAACTGTTACGACACTGACTGCAATCCGCGAATTGAAATACAACCGGTTTCAGGTCAAAAAGGTTCTGGTGATCGCACCGAAGAAGGTTGCAGAGGGAACGTGGACCAAGGAAAAAGAGAAATGGGAGCACACGAAGATTTTGAGGGTTTCTCCAGTGTTGGGAAGTCAGGCAAAGCGGATCCGGGCATTAAATACACCGGCAGATATTTATATCATCAACCGGGAAAACGTCTGCTGGCTTGTAGATTATTACCGGAACAGCTGGCCGTTTGACATGGTGGTCATTGATGAATCCAGCAGTTTTAAGAGTCACAAAGCAAAAAGGTTCAAATCCCTGGCAAGTGTAGGAATCCATATCGACCGGATCGTAGAACTAACGGGCACACCGTCTCCAAACGGTCTGGAAGATTTATGGGCACAGGTTTTCCTTCTGGACGGAGGGGAACGTCTGGGACGGAGATATACGCAGTTTAGAGAACGATATTTCGATCCGGGAGACCGGGGACAGAACGTGATCTATAACTACAAGGCAAAGCCGGGAACGGAGGAAAGTATTCTGCAGAAGATATCGGACATCTGTATCAGCATGAAAGCAGAGGATTATCTTCAGCTGCCGGAGGTTACTTACCATGAGATTCCAGTGGTGCTGGATGATAAATCCAGGAAAGCTTATGCAGATCTGGAACGGAAGATGGTACTGGAACTTCCGGAAGACGGAGAGGAGATCAGTGTAACTAGCGCGGCGGCATTGAGCAATAAGCTGCTGCAACTTGGAAACGGAGCCATTTATGACGAAGACCGGAATTACCATGAAGTGCATAATTGCAAGATTGAAGCGTTTATGGAACTGATTGAATCCTTACAGGGGAAACCGGCACTTGTGTTTTACAATTTCCAGCATGACCGGATCCGGCTGCTGGAAGCACTCAAGAAAACAAAACTTCGTGTCCGGGAACTGAAGACCACGCAGGATGAGGATGACTGGAATATCGGTCAGATCGACATCCTACTGACGCATCCGGCGAGCAGCGCTTACGGTCTGAACTTGCAGCAGGGTGGAAATCATGTCGTCTGGTTTGGGCTGACATGGAACTATGAGCTGTACACACAGGCGAATAAGCGACTGCACCGGCAGGGGCAGACACAGCGGGTTATCATCCACCATCTGGTCTGTACAGATACCCGGGATGAGGATGTGATGAGGGCATTGGAGAAAAAAGATGATGTGCAAAACTGGGTGATGAAAAGCCTGAAAGCAAGGATCAAGGCGATAAGGGAGGAATCGGTATGACGGATAGAATGCAGAATGAATTAAATTAGGAATTAAAAAAAAGCAGATAACGGGAGTCGAACCCGCCTTTCCAGCTTGGGAAGCTAGCGTTCTACCGATGAACCATATCTGCATGTAAGATATTATATCACTTTGAGTGAATAATGCAAGCGCATAAAATTAGGAGCTAGCGGAGGGATGAAATGATTAAATGTAAAAGCAAATATGCACATGGTTGTAAATGCGTAGTTGATATGAGCAGTGAGGAACTTATTGGAGGATCGATTTGCTGTGATACAGCAGAGGATTTGAATTTTAGAAGGGAAAAGATATTAACCTGTTGTGAATATGCAGAGCCGGTGGATATTAAAGATGCGGCTTTGAAAGAATTATTCAGTTAAACTGAAATTTAGTGAGGTGCGAGATGGAAAAAGGAGATTCTGTTACGAAAGTTATCGAAGATGTTTGTGGTGATATTTGTGACAACTATTGCAAATATGCAGACACAGCAGATGAGTATGGGGAGTGCGATATTACAAGAGACGGCGGTGAATGTCCGCTGGACCGATTATTGTGAAAGAAGGTGATGCATTGAGCAAAACAAACGAATCCTCTGCCGCCGTGGAGCTGATCCGAGCGCAGGGGGAGCAGATGGAAGTAATAGACGTACTGGAATATCTGAGACGGAAGTACGGCGTGAAAGGGGAGGATGCTGGTGGACAACAAGATTGAAGAGAACAACGTGAGAAATGAGAACGACAAGAAAAAACAGTTTCTTTGGGGATATCGGAGACACGTGAAGCGCATCAAACGTATTGAATCCGAGATAAATGAAATCCGGAGCATGAAGATGTATCCGTCTGTGAATAACGATGGCGTGCCACACGGGAGCGGTCAAGGAGATCTGTCCGGATATGCTGCGGAATTGCAACAGAAAGAGAGTGAATTGTACGAAGAGGGCGTGGAGCAGGTTCAGAAATATAACAGAATAGCACATCGAATACAATTATTAGAGAATGAAGATGAGAGAGATGTGCTGTTTTACAGATACATAAAAGGGATGGGCTGGTGGGAGATTGCACAAGCAATGGATTATAGTGAACGGCAGATTTTCCGAATTCATGGAAAAGCATTAAAACATTTACGGATTCCGAAAGATGTCAGTGAATGTCAGTAATATCTGTGTTATTATGGTATCATCGGAAGTAAGAAAAAAAAGGACAACTTGCTTCTGCGTGATCCCACTAAAAAGTACATTGAAAAGGCACCCTCCGGGGTGTTTTTCCAATACATAATTCCATTCCCTGTGCGCATACTATATCCGAGGTGATAACATGAACAAGAAACAGCAGGAACGGGAAAGCAGACAGAAGAATTTGAATAAGTTCAACAGCATAACAGAGAAGGTAAAGCCGGAGAATCAGAACCAGACACACAATGTCCAATCTGAGGCGGTGGAATCAAAGAACAGACAGGTATAAGGCATCCGAGAGGGTGTCTTTTCTAATGCAGAAATATTTAGAAAAAGAGGTGGTGATAGTTGCCAAAACAGAGAAGTCCAGATTCTTACAAAGCAGAAGAAATGTATAAACAGGGTATGAAGTTAGTTGAGATTGCAAGTCAACTAAATTTGCCGGAAGGAACTGTAAGAAGATGGAAACACACATATAGTTGGGATACCGAACGTTCGGATAGGCAAAGCGAACGTTCGCATAAAAAACAAGGCGGTCAGCCCGGCAACAAAAACGCAGTCGGGCACGGTGCGCCGCCGAGAAATAAGAATGCAGAAAAGTTCGGTTTCTTCTCGAAGTATCTTCCGGAAGAGACCGTTTCTATTATCCAGGAGATGCCGACGGATCCACTGGACATCCTCTGGGATCAGATCCAGATCGCCTATGCTGCCATTATCCGGGCACAGCAGATCATGTATGTCCGGGACGCAGAGGATAAGACAGTTGAGAAAGTCGAAAAAAAAGGCGGCAATGTGATTGGAGAAAAATGGGAAGTGCAGCAGGCTTGGGATAAGCAGGCAAATTTCTTAAGTGCACAGGCACGGGCACAGAAGACGCTGGATGGCATGATCAACCGATACGAGGATCTGCTGCATAAGAACTGGGATTTAGTCACTGAAGAGCAGAAAACAAGGATTGAACAGATGAGGGCGAATACAGAGCGGATCCGGAATCTGTACAGTGAAGACAGCGGAGAGGATGGTGTGGTAATTGTTAACGATGCGCCGGCAAGTGAAGATCTCGGAGATCATTATTCCGAAGTATCAGCCGATATTTAACGATAAAACGATCCGGCATATTATCCTGACATCCGGGAGAGCCGGGACGAAATCCAGTTTCGCCGCGATTCGGGCAGACTATCAGATTGTATCAGATCCGCATGGTTCCGTTGTTGTGCTGCGCAAACATCACAATAAACTGCGGAAAACAGTGTACAAAGAAATGCTGCGTGGGATCAACCGACTTGGGATACCGAAACAAAAGTTTGCGATCACAAAATCTCCGATGGAGATCACTTACAAAAGGACCGGTTCCACTATCTACTTTTCCGGATCAGATGGTATCGACGATACGAAAGGTATCATTGATGAAGACAAGCCGATCAAGTTGGTCATTTTGGATGAGCTGACAGAGTTTTTCGACGATGGAGAGGGAGAAGATGAGCTGCAGAACATAGAAGCCACGTTTATCCGAGGAAATGCATCCGGATTCCAGATGATTTATCTCTACAATCCGCCCAAAAATCCGAATGCGCCGATCGTCAAATGGTGCAAGAAGATGGAAAAACGTC
>CAUWEA010000130.1:0-4688 GCA_963557735.1 uncultured Faecalimonas sp.
AATCTTTTGCTATTCAGGCAGGTAGAGAGATTCGTATTATGGTAGTTCCAGAACAGGTATCTGATGATGATATGGTATTGATGGCAAGAGATATTTCAAAACAGATTGAGTTTGAGTTGGAATATCCGGGCCAGATTAAAGTAAATGTGATCCGTGAATCAAGAGTCACAGATTACGCAAAATAAAGAACTATATAGAATCAAAGACCAAAAGAGTGGAAATGACAGGCAGTGGAGAGCAGTCTCTGTTGTCTGTCATTTTTTTATTAGACAGAAGTTTAAGAGAAGGGAAACGAAAGCAATGGAAGAAATCAAAAGACTGAAAAGAGAACTTGTATATCAGGGAGCTGTTTTGAATGTCTATCGAGATCAGGTAGAACTGCCAAATGGAAATGTTGCGGACTGGGATTATATCCATCACGATGGTGCGGCAGCGGTTGTGCCGGTAACGAAGGATGGAAAGATCCTTATGGTAAGACAGTACCGGAACGCGCTTGACCGGGCGACATTGGAGATCCCCGCCGGGAAGCTGGATGATCCGGAGGAGGCGGGAATCGTCTGTGCGAGAAGGGAACTGGAGGAGGAAACGGGATTCCGGTCCGAACATCTGGAATGGCTGATCACACTTCGCACAACAGTGGCATTCTGCAATGAACGGATTGAGATTTTTGTCGCAAAAGATCTGACCGCCACAGAACAGCATCTGGACGAGGATGAGTTTGTCGAGGTGGAAGCATATACGATCGAGGAACTCAAAGAAAAGATCTTTTCAGGAGAGATTGAGGATGGAAAGACGATTTCTGCGTTGCTGGCGTATGCGGTAAAATATTGTTAAAAATCCCCGGGTAAGGCAGTGGAAAGGAAAAATATTTCTGCATTGATTCCACAGAAATGAAATATTCGTTGTATCCATTGACATGAAGTGCGTGTGGCAGACATATACATAAAGTATCTGAAAACAGGAGGGATACTTTTGAAGATACAACAGAGCAAAACACAGTTTCTGATTTTTTATATGTCTGGATTTCTGGCCGGGATTTTATATGCGAATATGATGTCAGACAGCTATCTGGAATCGTATGGGGTTTTTAGCGAGTATTTTCTGAGACAGTTTCAGATCACTGAGATCATTCCGGAAGAATATCTGGGTTATCTGCTGCGTATCCGGATTGTTCCGGCTGGTATCCTCTTCGTGGCGGGGTGTACGAAGTGGAAGCGGACAGTTGCGGTGGTGGCGCTTCTTTGGACAGGCTTTGCAAGCGGGATTGTCCTGACCGCAGGGATTTTACGGCTTGGAATTGCCGGGATCGCCATCTGTGCGGCGGGAGTATTTCCACAGATCTTTTTTTATATTCCGGCTGCGCTTGTGTACTTATGGTACTTATATCTGTCGCCGCAGGTCCGGTGGAACGGAGGAAAAAGTGTATTTACCGGAGCAATGTTTCTGGCAGGAGTTGTGTTGGAAACCTATGTAAATCCGGTTTGTTTAAAAGCAGTGATCCGCCTGCTGATCAGAGGATAAAAAGGATATTACAGAAGAACACATACTGGCAGAGAAGAAACAGAATTCTGCCGGCATGTGTTCTCTTTTTATTTTTCCACAGGAAATAAGATGAAACATTATGGATTGAGTGTATGCGGGCGATCACTTGGGAAAGAAGGAGACCTAAGCAGATGAAAAAGTTCCCGGAGACAGAGCAGGGTAATGATGATCTGGCTTCCAAGCAGTCCCCACAGATAGCCGCGGATACCGAAAGCCGGAATCAGGAAAAAGACACTAGCGATGCGGAACAGTACCCCGGTCGTATTGACGAAAAAGGAAGAGGCAGTGCGCCCGAGACCGTTTAAAATGCTGATCAGAGTAGAGTTTGTATAAAGAAACGGACAGATCCAGGCAAGTGTCAGAATCAGATTTCCTGCGAGGCTGCTGTGAAACAGTGTGTTGCCAATAAAGCGGCCAAACAGCAGAAAACCGGTCGTGCAGGATAAGCCGAGTGTAAAACAGCAAACGAAAACTTTTCTGACAAGGGTCAGAAGTTTCCCGCGTTTCTGGGAGGCCTGGAGCTCGGCGACCGTGGGAAGCAGCATGACAGAAATAGAATTTGTCAGTGCAGACGGAAAGAAAATGCAGGGAAGCGCCATTCCGGTCAGCACCCCGTAAAGGCTGAGAGATGCTGCCCTGGTGTTTCCATATGTGACCAGTGCTTTTGGGATGGAGACGGCTTCGATACTCTGGAGAAGGTTTAGTAAGATCCGGTTGGCAGTCAGTGGCAGAGAAAGGGTGAACAGTTCCCGCAGGCAGGCCGGATATTGCGAAAAGCTGTGCCGGGATGTGGTCGCGGACCGGTGTGCGTGGAAAAAGACCAGGGCACAAAACAGAGAGGAAAAAAGTTCACCGGATACCAGACCGAAGACAGCGGCTGTCACAGAAAGTCTGTTCTGGCTGCGAAGCAGGAAGAGCGTGATAAGGTAGACAGACAGTACGCGCGCAGTCTGTTCGATCAGCTGGGAAACTGCCGGAACGCCGGTGCGCTTCAGGCCAAAATAATAACCGCAGATACAGCTGTGGACAGATGCGAACGGAAAAGCACAGGACATTGCGGTCAGTAGCGGGATGCATTGTTGTTCTCCAATAAAATGGACTGCAATGGCAGGGGCGTTATTCTGGAGAAAAATGGTAACAATAAAAGAGAGAAAAACAGAAACTGCCATTCCGGTGAACAGAAACTTTCTAGCTTCTTCCAGTTTTCCGAGAGCAGCTCTCCTGGCAACACAGCGGGAGATTGTTGTCTCAATCCCGGCTGCAGTCAGAGAGAAGCAGAGGGCATAGACCGGGAAGATGAGTTGATAGAGTCCGACTCCTTCTTCCCCAAACGTCTGGCTTAAAAAGACCCGGTAAAAGAAGCCGATCAGGCGTGTGATAACGCCGGTGACGGTGAGAATAAAAGTACCTTTTAAAATCGTATATTTTTTAGACATGGCGACTCCGGTGACAAGATATGTAATCTGTATAAACATATTCAAAAGAGAGTCTTGACAGAACAAAAAAGGAGTGGTATTCTACAAAATGTAAATCCTAGTAATTTGGTAGGGATTGAAGAATAAAGAAGGTGAGAACTTGAAATTATCTACAAAGGGGAGATATGGTCTCCGGGCACTGATCGATCTTGCACAGTACAGTGAGATTGAACCAGTCTCGATCAGCAGCATTGCGGCGCGCCAGGGAATTTCAGAGCGTTATCTGGAACAGCTTATGGCAAAGCTTAAGAAGGCAGGGCTGGTCAAGAGCATCCGCGGTGCCGGCGGAGGATATGTACTCGCCAGAGAAGTGGAAAGTATATCCGTTGGAGATGTACTCCGTGCACTGGAAGGGAATTTAGAACCGGTAGAGTGCAGCGGACTTCATCCGGAAGAAGGATGTGAGGCCGCCGGAGGATGTGTGACGAAGTATGTCTGGCAGAAGATCAACGAAAGTATTAATCAGACGGTGGATGAGATCAAGCTGGACCGTCTGGTAGAAGAGAGCAAGGCAATGAAAGGAAAACAGATTTCCGGTCAGATGCATTGCGGGAATTAGGAGGATACAGACATGGAAAAATTGATTTATTTAGATAATGCGGCAACGACAAAGACAGCTCCGGAAGTTGTGGAGGCGATGCTGCCATACTTTACAGAATATTATGGAAATCCATCCAGCGTGTATGGGTTTGCAGCTGGAAACAAAGAGGTCATCACAAGACAGAGAGAGATCATTGCAGATATTCTCGGCGCAGAGGCAAATGAGATTTATTTTACGGCAGGAGGCTCCGAGTCTGATAACTGGGCGCTGAAGGCAACGGCAGAATGCTATGAGAGCAAGGGAAAACATATTATCACAACAAAGATCGAACATCATGCGATTCTTCATACAGCAGAGTATCTGGAGAAAAAGGGCTTTGAAGTGACATATCTTGATGTGGATGAGAAAGGTCTTGTAGATCTGGAGGAACTTCGTGCAGCGATCCGGCCGGATACGATCTTGATTTCTGTCATGTTTGCAAATAATGAGATCGGTACGATCGAACCGATCAAAGAGATCGGAGAAATTGCGCATGCGCATGGGATTTTATTCCACACAGATGCGGTGCAGGCATTCTGCCAGGTACCGATCAATGTAGATGAATGTCATATTGATATGCTGAGCGCGAGCGGACATAAGATCAATGGTCCGAAAGGGATCGGATTCCTCTATATCCGGAAAGGAGTAAAGATCCGTTCCTTTGTTCACGGAGGGGCGCAGGAGCGAAAAAGACGTGCGGGAACAGAAAATGTACCTGGCATCGTAGGACTTGGAACTGCCGCAAAACGGGCAGCCGCTTCCATGGAAGAAAGAACAAAAAAAGAAATCGAATTGAGAGATTATTTCATCAACCGGATCCTCACAGAGATCCCGTACAGCAGACTCAATGGGGATGCGGGCAGGAGACTGCCAAATAATACAAACTTCAGTTTCCAGTTTATTGAAGGAGAATCGCTTCTGATCATGCTGGATATGAAAGGGATTTGTGCTTCCAGCGGTTCTGCGTGCACGTCTGGCTCACTCGATCCGTCCCATGTACTTTTGGCAATCGGACTGCCACATGAAATTGCGCATGGTTCTTTGAGGATTTCACTGAATGAAGAGTTCGAGACAGAAGATATGGATTATGT
>CAUWEA010000131.1:0-4537 GCA_963557735.1 uncultured Faecalimonas sp.
TTTTATCACCGACAGAGATCTTTCTCTTCTGTGCAATGTAAATGCGGACTGCCTGGTTCACTCCAGGAGACAACTCGTCGCCGTTTTCTCTTGTAAATACTTTTGCATCTACTACGATACCGTACTCTCCGTGAGGTACTTTCAGGGAAGTATCTCTTACTTCTCTTGCCTTTTCACCGAAGATCGCACGGAGCAGTCTCTCCTCTGCTGTCAGTTCTGTCTCTCCCTTCGGAGTTACTTTTCCGACAAGAATATCTCCTGCACGCACTTCAGCACCGATGCGGATGATACCTCTCTCGTCAAGATCTTTGAGCGCGTCATCACCGACACCCGGGATATCGCGTGTGATTTCTTCCGGTCCTAATTTCGTATCACGTGCTTCTGCCTCGTATTCTTCGATATGTACAGATGTGTAAACATCATCCTGCACAAGTCTTTCACTCAGAAGTACCGCATCCTCGTAGTTATATCCTTCCCATGTCATGAAACCGATCAGCGGGTTCTTACCGAGAGCCATCTCACCGTTTGATGTAGACGGTCCATCTGCGATCACCTGACCTGCTTCTACTTTTTCCCCTTTGACTACGATCGGTCTCTGGTTGTAGCAGTTGCTCTGGTTACTGCGAAGGAATTTTGTCAGTTTATATGTCTTCTTTGTTCCATCTTCATGTCTGACGGTAATCTCTTTTGATGTAGAGCGCTCAACAGTTCCCGCCTGCTCTGCAACGACACATACACCGGAGTCCACAGCGGCTTTCACTTCCATACCCGTTCCGACTACCGGAGCTTCTGTTGTGAGAAGCGGCACTGCCTGACGCTGCATGTTGGATCCCATCAGCGCACGGTTGGCATCGTCGTTTTCCAGGAAAGGAATCAGCGCTGTCGCTACTGAGAATACCATCTTCGGAGAAACGTCCATGTAATCGAACATCTTTCTCTCATATTCCTGCGTCTCCTCACGGTAACGACCGGAAACATTTTTGTGAAGGAAGTGTCCTTCCTCGTCAAGAGGCTCATTCGCCTGCGCTACGTGGTAGTTATCTTCCTCATCCGCTGTCATGTAGACAACTTCTTCTGTGACAACCGGGTTCGCCGGATCTGTCTTGTCGATCTTGCGGTACGGAGCCTCGATAAATCCATATTCGTTAATTCTCGCATAGGTTGCAAGTGAGTTGATCAGACCGATGTTCGGACCTTCAGGCGTCTCGATCGGACACATTCTTCCATAGTGAGAATAGTGAACGTCACGCACCTCGAATCCGGCTCTGTCTCGTGACAGACCACCTGGTCCAAGTGCAGAGAGACGTCTCTTATGCGTCAGCTCACCGAGCGGGTTGTTCTGATCCATGAACTGTGAAAGCTGTGAAGAACCGAAGAATTCCTTCACGGCTGCTGTTACAGGCTTGATATTAATCAGAGACTGTGGTGAAATTCCGTCAAGATCCTGCGTTGTCATTCTCTCACGAACAACTCTTTCCAGTCTGGAAAGACCGATTCTGTACTGGTTCTGTAACAGTTCTCCGACCGCACGGATACGTCTGTTTCCTAAGTGGTCGATATCATCGTCTGTTCCAAGTCCGTACTCTAAGTGAATGTTGTAGTTGATAGAAGCAAGAATATCTTCCTTTGTAATATGTTTCGGAATCAACTCGTTGATGTTCTTGCGGATCGCATCTTTGAGTTCTTCCACATCTCCTGCCGTCTCTTCCAGAAGTCCTGCAAGTACCGGATAGAAGACTGCCTCTGTTACTCCTACTTCTTTCGGATCGATATCTACGATCGCTTTTAAATCTACCATCATATTGGAGAGAACTTTGATCTTACGTTCTTCTCCCTGCACCCATACATACGGAACCGCTGCATTCTGGATTGCTTCTGCGAGTTCACGTGTGATGAGCTGTCCTTCTTCTACAAGCACTTCGCCTGTCAGAGGACTTACAACTGCTTCTGCCGCTTTCTGTCCGGAAATACGGTTCTTCAGTGCAAGTTTTTTATTAAATTTATAACGTCCAACCTTTGCAAGGTCATAGCGTCTCGCGTCAAAGAACATGCTTGTGATAAGGCTCTCTGCACTGTCTACTGCAAGAGGCTCACCCGGACGGATCTTCTTATATAATTCCAGAAGACCTTCCTGATAATTCTCAGCCGTATCTTTTCCAAAGCTTGCAAGAATCTTCGGCTCTTCTCCGAATAATTCAATGATCTCTGCATTCGTACCAAATCCAAGTGCACGGATCAGCACAGTGATCGGTACTTTTCTCGTTCTGTCTACACGAACATAAAAAACGTCATTGGAGTCTGTCTCATACTCCAGCCATGCCCCACGGTTAGGGATAACTGTTGATGAAAATAATTCTTTCCCGATTTTGTCATGGGCAATCGCATAATAAATTCCAGGGGAACGAACTAACTGGCTTACGATAACACGCTCAGCACCATTGATCACAAAGGTACCGGTCGCTGTCATGAGCGGCAGATCTCCCATAAAGATTTCATGCTCGTTGATCTCATCTTTTTCCTTATTATAAAGTCTTACTCTGACTTTCAACGGTGCTGCATAAGTTGCATCACGCTCTTTACATTCCTCGATCGTATACTTCACATCATCTTCGCATAATGTAAAGTCTACAAATTCCAGACTCAGGTGACCGCTGTAATCAGCAATCGGAGAGATATCGCGGAATACTTCTTTTAACCCCTCATCCAGAAACCACTGGTAAGAATCCTTCTGGACTTCGATCAAGTTCGGCATCTGCAATACTTCTTTTTGTCTAGAATAGCTCATACGGGAACTTTTTCCATTTGTGATGGGACGAATTCTATTTTTCTCCATTGACGTTTCACTCCTTGTATATTTATTTGGTTGCGTTGTATTTTCCTTGAATATACAATGAAAACAAGCATTTATGAGTGTTTTCATATGCGCACTACGGGCATTATTATCCACAATAGCGCATTTTTAACTGTATCATGAAAATTTTCTGTTGTCAAGTGTTTTTTTAAGAAAAAAACGGCGAAGCGCTTCCTGCAGCACTTCGCCCAAAAACAGTCGTTCTGAACATCCCCTACCTGATTCCGTCTGTTTTTTAGTCACACTGTTTTTTGATTCTTTTTCTTTCTATTTCTCCGGCTTTAACGCAACTACTTCGATCTCCACCTTTGCATTCTAAGGCAGTGCGGCTACCTGATAAGCAGATCTTGCCGGATAATTTCCTTCTTTGAAGAAAAGTTTATATACTTCATTCATCTTCGTAAATTCTCCGATATCCTTTAAGAATACCGTTGTTTTCACAATATCATCCATGCTACAGCCTGCTGATTCCAGGATTGCCTTCACATTTTCCAATGACTGTCTTGTCTGTTCTTCTACATCTTCTGCAACGATCTTTCCCTGCTCCGGGCAGATTGGAAGCTGTCCGGAAAGAAACAGTAAATTTCCTACATCGATTCCCTGAGAATATGGTCCGATCGCTGCCGGTGCATTGTTTGTGTTTAAAATTGTCTTCATCTGATTTTCCTCACTTTCTTTTTCTATCTCTTTTTAAAGTACATCGGTGTACTTCATAATCTTGCTCATAATTGCCACTTTTTTCCCTAAAGCCTTCGCATTCTCAATTCCATCCGGATCATCCATCTTCTGGGAGCCGTCTCCCGGACTCCAGAGCGCTGCTCCGGAGTAGATTCCAGATCCGCCGTTGCATATCGTAATCCCCTGCGTGTTGTAGAAATTCAGAATCGTCTGGATCGTAAATTCCTGGCCGCCGTTTCTTGTTCCTCCTACCGCGATAGCCGCCCCTACTTTCTTCATGAAGAAATACGGATCTTTGACGCTGATCATCCACGCCGAACGGAAGCGGCTGAAGAATGCAGATAACTGCGCGGTGATGCTCATCTCATATACCGGAGACGCGATGATAACTCCGTCTGCCTCATAAAATTTATTATAAAGCTCTGTCATATCATCCTCGAATACTGTACATCGGTCTGACTCATCCCGCAGACATTTATTGCAGTGAATACACGGTTTTATCGTTCTTGCCCGCAGTTCTACCAGTTCCACCTCAACGCCTTCTTCTTTCTCGGCTTCCTGCAAAGCAGCCTGCAGCGCTGTATACGATGATTTTCTTCGCGGACTTGCACAAATTCCTAATATTTTTACCATAGTTTTCCTCCTAACTGCCAGTGCCATGCGGCACTGATCTCATCGATATCCGGTTACAGTTTCTGACTTTCCTGAATTCTGATCGCCTCCAGGATCCGCTCTTTGTCCGCCGGCAGATCATTGATCTCACAGCCAACCGCATTGCAGATAGCATTGACTACCGCAGGCGCTGCCGGTACGACCGGGCATTCTCCGAGACTCTTTGCCCCATATGGTCCTCCCGGTTCTCCGTCACCCTCTGCCACAAAATCCAGATAGAGTTTCGGCATATCTGCCGCCTGAAGTACTTTATATTCTCTGAAACCTTCCTGCTGCACATTTCCATCCGTGTCATAGGTAATATTTTCTGAAAGCCCATAGCCAAGTCCCATATGG
>CAUWEA010000132.1:0-4534 GCA_963557735.1 uncultured Faecalimonas sp.
CTCTTTTCCTTCTTTGATCGCATTGTGCAGATAGAGCGACACATCGCATACATACGGCTCTACCATCTTTTTATAGCTCTGTAATTCCTCATACAGATCTTCCGGGCGAAGCGCCGGCTTCTTATATAAATGCTCTAAAATGACATTCTTCTGTTCGCAGACACGGACTACCTTTTCCTTCAGCAGTTCATCATCAAACAATTCGCTTACCTGAAATCCGATCTTCGCATATTTATCTGAGTAAAACGGAGCAATCCCTGATTTCGTAGAGCCGAAAGACTTCCCGCCCAGGCGCTCCTCCTCATACTGATCGAACAGGATGTGATAAGACATAACGATCTGTGCCCGGTCTGACACTAGGATCTTCGGTGCAGGCACCCCTCTGTCTACGATAGACTGAATCTCTCCAAAGAGTACCGGAATATTAAGCGCAACTCCGTTTCCGATGATACTTGTCGTGTGATCATAAAAAACGCCTGACGGCAATGTGTGGAGCGCAAACTTTCCATAGTCATTGATGATCGTATGTCCGGCATTTGCCCCGCCTTGAAAACGAACGATAATATCTGCTTTCTCGCCAAGCATGTCTGTGATCTTTCCTTTTCCTTCATCGCCCCAGTTTGCTCCTACTACTGCTTATACCATGTCTTATCCTCCTAATCGATAAATGCCTAATTTTATTTTCTTATAAACATTTACAAGCTCTGCTTATTTACTACGCCAACGATTATACTATACTTTTTTACCGATGTAAAATATTTTTTCAAAACTTTTTTTCAAAACTTCTTACATCAGTGGCGCGATCAGACGCAGCACTCTTCCCGCTACCGTCATCATAGTTCCTCTCGTCCGCAGATCCATCACACTTACCTTCTGACATTTCTTCAATGTCTCCTGGAAGTCTTTTTCAATCTCCCATACAACCGGATTGTTATAGATAAAGGTTCCACATTCAAAATGCAGATACAGACTCCGGTAATCCAGATTGATCGTGCCGACCGTCGCTGTGTCGTCGTCGGACACAAATACTTTCGCGTGCACGAATCCCGGTGTGTACTCATAGATCTGCACACCTGCCTCGATCAGCTCTTCATAGTATGTCTTCGCCACCGCAAATGCATACCATTTATCCGGGATATGCGGCATGATGATGATTACTTCGATCCCACATTTGGCGGCATAGGTAAGGTTGGTCACCATCTCATTGTCGAGGATCAGATACGGCGTCATAATGTGCACATATTTCTTCGCATGGTTTAAAATATGGAAATATACCTGTTCCCCGGTATTTTCATTATCAAACGGACTGTCCCCGTAAGGAAGCACATACCCAAGTTCTCTGTGCAACTTTTCAGAAACCGGAGTCAGATATTTTTCATAATCTTCTTTCTGGTGTTCTGTAACATTCCACATCTGTAAAAACATGATCGTAAAGTTCTGCACCGCATCTCCTTTGATCATGACCGCTGTGTCCTTCCAGTGTCCGAACCGTTCTTTCTGATTGATATATTCATCTGCCAGATTGATTCCTCCGGTAAAGGCGGTGTGTCCATCGATCACACAGATCTTCCGGTGATCCCGGTTGTTCTGATGTGTGGAAAGGATCGGTTTGATCGGGCTGAACATTTTACATTTAATCCCTTTCTTCTGGAGCGTCTCCGGATAGTGATACGGCAAAAGCGCGATACAGCACATCCCGTCATACATAAAACGGACTTCCACTCCCTCTTTCACCTTTTGTTCCAGGATCTCCAGAATACTGTCCCACATGATCCCCTGCTCCACAATGAAGTATTCCATAAAGATAAATTTCTTTGCCTGCAGAAGTTCTGTCTTCAGCTGTTCAAATTTATCTTCCCCGAGCGGGAAATATTTGACACTTGTATTCCTTTTGATCGGATAGCCAACCTGCTGTGACATATAGTGTGCCAGATTCGCATTGGCTGGCTTGGACACTCTGAGGTCTTCTATGATCGTTCTGTCCTGCTCCATATACGGCTTCGTCTCAAGCGAAAGCGCCTGAAGCCGTTTCCCGATAAAGCGTGTTCCGATCTGCACGCGGGTAAACAGATAAAACAGCATTCCCACGATCGGAATCGCCATCACAAACAAAATCCACGACATTTTAAATGCAGGATTTTCCTTTCGGTTGATGATATAGATGACGACAGCACTTCCTAATACCAAAAGCAGAAGATACATCACCGGCGCATATTTCACCAGACTCGTGAACATCTCAAACAGCACCACCACCTGAAAAATCAGAAGCAGAAATACAAGCGCAGTCCTGCTAAATACGATATGGAAAATCCCTTTCTTCGTTTTCTTCTTTACTTCCATCCTATTTCCTCTTTCCCATTGTCTTTTATCATTCGTCTTTCCTGAAAAAGTCCCTCTGTCCTCTCATTTCCCCATTGACAAAAGGAGGCTGTCACCATCCAGCCTCCCCTTTTATTCGTCTAATAATCTCTCTGTCAGCAGCGCCGCACCTTCCCTGATCTCCTCTTCCTGCAAATTTGCAAATCCAAGCAGCACTGTGCAGCTTTTTTGTGACTTCTGTGTCTCAAATGCCGATAAGCCATAGATCCGGATTCCGCACTCCTCCGCCTTTTTGACTGCATCCTGCTCGCTTCGCCCATCATGGAATGTAAAAAGCAGATGTACTCCTGCATATTCTCCACTGACTGATCCGACTTTCAAAAGTGGCTTCAGCGCGCTCAAAAGTGTATCGTGCCGGTTCTTATAAAGGGTACGCATCCGGTTCAGATGTCTCTCATAGTGCCCGTCTGTCAGAAACCGCTCAACGATCATCTGATCGATCTTTGACACCGTCGAATTAAGAAAGCGGTATTCCTTCTGATAAACAGCGAGCAGTCTCTCCGGCAGGACCATATAGCTCATACGGAGCGCCGGGGCGATCGATCTGGAAAAAGTCCCGAGATAAACAACTCTGTCATGGGCATCATACCCCTGCAGCGCCGGGATCGGCTTTCCCTTGTACCGGAACTCACTGTCGTAGTCGTCTTCAATAATATAACGGTCGCCTCTGTCCGCCCACTTTAGCAGTTCCATCCTCCGGCCAATCGGCATGACAACGCCAAGTGGAAACTGGTGAGAGGGCATCACATAGGCGATCTGCGCTCCGCTTTTTTCCAAAAGATCTGCCCGCATCCCGCTCTGATCCATTTCCACCGTACACACTTCTTCCGCCAGATGTGCAAACAACCGGTATGCCTGCTTATACGTCGGCGTCTCAAAGGCAACCTTTCTGTCTCTGCCGAGAATGTTGATCAGAAGCATCAGCAGATAATCATTTCCCGCCCCGACAATGATCTGTTCGGGTCTGCACCGGACACCTCTCGCCTGATGCAGATAACTGCTGATCGCACTGCGAAGCCCGTACTCCCCCTGAGAATCGCCGAGGTGAAATGTCTCCGCCCGGTCATCCAGAAGCACTTCCCTGGAAAGCTTGCGCCATACCGCATAGGGGAAGCTTTTCAGATCGATCCCGCTCGGCGAAAAATCATAGCGGTATACCTGCCTTTGTTCCACATGGACTTCTTCCTTCTGCTGCTTCTTCCGGCCAAACTGGTACAGTTCGTCGATCTGTGCGACAAACACTCCACGCCGCGGCTTCGTCTCAATATATCCTTCTGAGAGAAGCTGTTCATATGCAAGTTCTACCGTACTTCTGCTGATCTCCAGATAGCCCGCAAGCGACCGCGATGACGGAAGTCTTATCCCACATGCAAGCCGCCCGCTCTGGATATCCTCTTTGATATACTGATAGATCTGCTCATACAGTGGAAGATCTGACCGCGGATCAAGGCTGATCGTCAATTCATTCATCCGTATCTCCTATTTTGGAAGTCTGAAAGAGCTCTTCAGCGACACGATGCGGTTAAATACAAGCGCATCCGGTCTGGAATCCTTCGCATCGACACAGAAATATCCGTTTCTCACAAACTGGAAGCTGTCATATGCCTGTACTCCGTCAAAGCTTGGCTCCAGATAGCAGTCTTTTAAGATTGTAAGCGAGTTCGGATTCAGGTTCAGGGAACCATCTTCTTTATTGTATACGCCCTTCTCTTCGTCCACGATGTTCTCATACAGACGAAGCTCTGCTTTTGTCGCATATGGCGCCGGTACCCAGTGGATCGTTCCTTTTACCTTTCTTCCGGTAAATCCGCTTCCGCACTTTGTCTCCGGATCATAAGTACAGTGTACTTCGATTACCTTACCGTTCTCATCTTTTACGAAGCTTTCACATTTTACAAAATACGCATGCATCAGACGCACTTCATTTCCCGGGAACAGACGGAAATATTTCTTCGGAGGCTCTTCCATAAAATCTTCCCGCTCAATGTAAAGTTCACGGCAGAACGGAACCTTACGGAATCCAAGTTCTTCGTTTTCCAGGTTATTTGCGACGTCAAGATACTCTACTTCCCCTTCCGGATAGTTATCAATGATCAGCTTGATCGGATCCATGACAGCCATCATACGAGGTTTCTTCATCTTTAAGTCCTCACGG
>CAUWEA010000133.1:0-4460 GCA_963557735.1 uncultured Faecalimonas sp.
ATCTTACGCAATACTTTAATCATACTGTCAATTCTCTTAAAAGTCAAATCTCTGGTGGCTTTTTTCTTCAATTATGTTATACTGTTATTGATGCCGGACACTGCTTTGTTTCCGGCAAGATTTGATAAAGGAGACACTCACTTATGAATACGAATACTTTTACGACAGAGCCGATCTCCAAGCTCTTTTTTCGTTACCTTGTCCCGTCTATCTGCGGTACGATGGTAACGTCTATTTATGTGCTGGCAGATACGATCATCATCGGAAAAGGAATCGGGACGGACGCAATGGCCGCATTAAACATCGCCCTTCCGGTCTACAACCTTTTCTTTGGCACCGGACTTTTATTCGGCGTCGGCGGATCTGTCATGATGTCGATCTGCCGCGGGCACGGAGAACATCAGAAAGGAAATGCCTATTTTTCTCTTTCATTCTTCTTAAATGTACTTGCCTGCCTCATCTACATGATTGTCTGCAACACATTTACCGAAGAGATCGCCCGCTTTCTCGGAGCAACTAAGACTACCATGCCTTATGTTATGGATTATCTTCCTTATATCACATGGAGCCTGCCGGTCTTTGCATTCTCTTCCTTTCTGCAGACATTTATCCGAAATGACGGTGCGCCAAAGCTTGCAATGACCGCCGTCATCTCCGGTGGAGTTTTCAATGTGATCTTTGACTATGTCCTCGTGTATCCATGTAAGATGGGGATGGCCGGCGCTGCGATCGCGACGGTATGCGGTTCGATCCTGACTGTTCTGATCCTGCTTGTCCATTTTTTCGGGAAACACAATCATTTGCGGTTCTGTTTTTCCGAAATCCGCGGCACATTCAGTGCCGATATTTTCAAAAGCGGATTTGCCAGCTTTCTGATCGACCTGTCCTCCGGGATTGTGATCTTTTTCTTCAATCAGCAGCTGCTCCGCTACCAGGGAGATCTCGGCGTCAGCGTCTATGGAATTATTTCTAACACTGCGATCGTTGTAACCTGCCTCTCGAACGGTATCTGTCAGGCAGCACAGCCGATCATCTCCACCAATTTCGGAGCCGGACTCCCTGAGCGGATCGACCATGTCCGAAGGCTGGGACTTCGCACAGCGCTTCTGATCTGCGCTGTACCGACCATCCTCGGTCTTGCCGTGCCAAACCTGTTTACTTACATTTTCCTGAATCCGGATGCAAATGTTCTCGCGCTTGCACCGACCGCCGTCCGGCTGTATTTTACCGGATTTTTGATCACCGGTGTAAACATGTTTCTGATCGGTTACTTCCAGTCGACCGTGAAGCCTGCGTATGCCCTCTTTCTCTGCCTGATGCGCGGATGTATTTTAAGCATTGTTTTCGTCAAACTTCTGCCGCTCCTTTTCGGACTGAACGGAATCTGGATCTCCGTTCCACTTGCAGAACTGTTTACGTTACTGACCGGAGTTCTCTTTCTTAGAAACTCACTCCACGCTTCTGCTTCCCGCTCCGGGCGGACTGGAAACGCACTATAAAAATCTGATTTCACCAGTGTCCCTGCATGTTCATTTTCAGCAGAATGACACAGTACATGACTAGGAGGTACCTGCTTTTATGATTGCATTACATATGCTTGAAGTCCGTGACTGTATGAGCAAACTGCTCCTCTCGGACATCTTTGATCCCTTCCTTTTTATCGAAGGAGAAATCACAACCTTTAATACATTCCATCTCGATGGCTATCTGAAAAAGGAATTCTTTGATACAGAAGAGGCAAATGTACGCTTCTCTTCCCGTGAATATTCTTTGTGGAAAGAAGTGCGGACACTTTGCTATTCCATGATCAAAGGAAAAAAAACACCGCTTGGATTTAAGTTTGTGTTCTGTCTTTCCGGTGAAAACACTGCCCGCCTGCTCCTTCAGGAAGGACTTTCCTTTTCCCCGGAAGATGTCCGCGGACTTTATCTGAACCTTTCCTTTGACGGAAGCGCCCTTCACTGCGTGACCGGTACTTCCATGAATACGTTTACAATGGATAAATCACTGGAACATGCCTGGGATTCTATGGTACAGCGTTTCTTTAAACAGAAACAAATGGCCTTTGAAGTATTGTAAGACAAAAACAATTCCATCCCGGTTTTCCACAGGCAAACTTTTCTGAGTTTATAAAAACTTTATCTTTTTTATAGTTTTATTAGCACTCTACCTTAAAGAGTGCTAATTTTCTATTGACATTTCATTTTCCCGGTATTAATATGTAGTTATCGCGGGAATTTCCCGGAATAAAAAACAATTCTAAAATGAAAATCATTAAAAAGGAGTGTTATACATGGCAGCAAAACATGGTAATCTTTCTATTCACAGTGAGAACATTTTTCCAATTATAAAGAAATGGATGTATTCCGATCACGATATTTTCTTCCGTGAGCTCATTTCCAATGGATGTGATGCGATCACAAAATTAAAAAAGCTGGAAGTCATGGGCGAATACAGTTTCCCGGATGACTATAAGACAAATATCCAGGTGATCGTCAATCCGGAGGAAAAGACATTAAAATTCATCGACAACGGTATCGGTATGACTGCGGATGAAGTCGAAGAATATATCACACAGATCGCATTCTCCGGCGCAACAGAATTTTTAGAGAAATACAAAGATAAGACAAACGAAGACCAGATCATCGGACATTTCGGTCTCGGATTCTACTCTGCTTTTATGGTGGCAGACGAAGTACATATCGACACACTTTCCTATAAGGAAGGGGCAACATCGGTACACTGGACATGCGACGGCGGAACCGAATATGATCTGACAGATGGAACTAAGACAACCGTCGGAACAGAGATCACACTGTTCTTAAATGAGGACAGCCTTGCATTTGCAAATGAATACCGCGCCCGTGAGGTCATCGAAAAATACTGCTCTTTCATGCCGGTAGAGATTTTCTTATCCAACGCCAATGCAGAGCAGGAATATGAGACCATCTTAGAAGAAGAATTAAAAGAGGATGACATCATCGTAGAGCGGATCCACGAAGAAGCCAAGATGGAAGAAAAGGAAAATGAAAACGGCGAAAAAGAGAGGGTAGAAGTTTCTCCTGCTGTTGACAAAGTAAAGATCAACAAACGCCCGGTTTCTTTAAGTGATACAACCCCACTTTGGACGAAGCATCCAAATGACTGTACAAAAGAAGATTATATCGAATTCTACCGCAAAGTATTCATGGATTACAAGGAACCTTTATTCTGGATCCACTTAAATATGGATTATCCGTTCAACTTAAAAGGAATCCTCTACTTCCCGAAGATCAACACGGAATACGAATCCATCGAAGGTACGATCAAATTATATAACAATCAGGTATTTATCGCGGACAACATCAAAGAAGTCATTCCAGAATTCTTAATGCTGTTAAAAGGTGTGATCGACTGTCCGGATCTTCCGCTAAACGTATCAAGAAGCGCTCTTCAGAATGACGGCTTTGTACATAAGATTTCCGATTATATTTCAAAGAAAGTCGCAGACAAATTAAGTGGAATGTGCAAGACAGACAAAGAATCCTACATCAAATACTGGGATGATATCAGCCCGTTCATCAAATTTGGCTGCTTAAAAGACGAAAAATTCTGCGATAAGATGAGCGACTACATTCTTTTCAAAAACATTGATCACGACTATCTCACATTGAAAGAATGTATCGAGAAAAACAGCCCTGCAAAAGAAGTGACCGAGGAAACTGCTTCCACAGAAAACACAGAAGAAAACACTTCTGATCACTCCGACAGCGATACAGATACAAAAGAACCTGAGAAAGTGACTATCTACTATGTGACCGATGAACAACAGCAGAGCCAGTACATCAACATGTTCAAAGAAGAAGGACTGGATGCGGTACTCCTGACACACAACATTGACTCTCCATTCATCACTCAGTTAGAGCAGCGCAACGAAAATGTACAGTTCCAGCGTATCGATGCAGATCTGACAGACCATTTCAAAGAAGACGTTGCGAAAGAAGAGGAAGAAACATTCAAAGCCAACACAGAGACGCTGACAGACATCTTCCGCAAGGCACTGAACAACGAAAAACTGGAAGTGAAAGTAGAAAAGCTGAAAAATGAAAATGTCGCTTCTATGGTGACACTTTCTGAACAGTCCCGCCGGATGCAGGAAATGATGAAAATGTACAACATGTACGGTATGGATGCAGGTATGTTCGGCACAGATGTCACACTCGTATTAAACGCAAACCATCCTCTTGTACAGTACGTCTTACATAACAAAGATGGAGAACATGTAAATCTGTTCTGCCAGCAGTTATTCGATCTTGCAATGCTGAGCAACAAACCGTTAAATCCGGAAGAAATGACAGCATTCATCAACAGAAGCAACGAGATCATGATGCTGCTTGCAAAATAGAAACTCCTTACTCAAAAGCAACTTTTAAAAATTTTATTGTGATAACACAAACTCAGAAAAAGCAACTATCTTGGCA
>CAUWEA010000134.1:0-4304 GCA_963557735.1 uncultured Faecalimonas sp.
GATGAAACAAGTGATGCGTGTTCTTAGAAAATATAATTCATATGAGCAGAGGATAGCATTATTTAATGGTGGCGATGAGGAGATATCATTTAACCTGCTGGCGATTATACTTTATCTGTTAGAAGAATATGCAGAAAATGGCGTGTATATGAATCAGCGGTTAACGATAGAGGATAATGGTTCCGGAGAAATTTTGTGGGACAATACGGTAAATGAAACATGTGCAATCATAAAGCATAATAAGCCGGTATATGTGGATCTGAAAACGATAAATGTAAGTGAAGATGAACAGCATTTTTTCAGGAGACTTCACTGTAGTATTCTCACAGAATGTTCTGAAATATTAGAAAAGGCAGGTCTGAATCAATTATTTGATCTGGAACGGATAGAATTGTCTGAGCTGAAAATACAGGATTTTGGTGATGATAATTATATTTTATATAAAATACAGAAAGAACTGGACATCCAGTTTAATGACAGAAAGAAGATACTTTTGAAAACGATGTATGCATACATATCACACCGAAAAACAATAGAAAGCGGAACTGGTATGAGCATGTTTGGTACAAACAGCTTTAACCTTGTCTGGGAAAAGGTGTGTGCAGAGGTGTTTGACAATAAATTGCATGTGAAAATAAAAGAAATAAAGCAGGTTCCGGATAATGTTTGCATGCTCTATGAAAATAAAAGACTGATTGAAATTATAGAAAAACCAAAATGGAGATATAAGACAACAGCCAGAGTGATGGAACAGTCTCAGACACTAAAACCAGATCTGATCAGCATATACCCTTATGAAGATGAGTATTGCTTTGCGATTCTGGATGCAAAATATTATATGATAAAATTGAATGAAGACAGCGTGAAGGGGAATCCGGGTATAGGAGATGTTACAAAACAATATTTGTACCAGCTTGCCTATCAAAATTTTATAGAGCAGTGTGGATACAAGTATATACAAAATGCATTTCTGGTGCCAACAGACAACGAGGATGGTGAGTTTGCAGGTTCAGTAGAGTTTGATATGATGCGGGGAATGGAAAAACAACTTGGGCATATAGCTGTAATCAGGTTACCGGCAGAAAAATTATATCGGGCATATTTAAATGAACGAGTTGCTCCGGAGATGTTTTCTTTTCTCAGAATGGCACTAACAAAGTTGACAGATTGCAATTGAGTTTTAATAGAAAGAAACGGTTTGGTGATTGCTTGTGGATGTATTGACAAAAGAACAGCGCCGGAAAAATATGCAGAATATACGATCAAAGGATACAAAAATAGAGATTTTGCTGAGAAAAGCGCTGTGGGCGAGAGGTTACCGGTATCGTAAAAATTATAAAAAACTGCCAGGAAACCCCGATATCGTTCTGACTAAGTATAAAATAGCAATTTTTTGTGATGGAGAATTTTTTCATGGGAAAGATTGGGAAGTACTGAAACTCAGACTGGAGAAAAGTAATAACAGTGAATTTTGGATTAATAAGATATCCAGAAATAAAGAGAGGGATGAGGAGATAAACAAGAGATTGTTGTTTGAAGGATGGACTGTTATTCGTTTTTGGGGAAATGATATCAGGAAACATACAGATGAATGTGTCAAAGTAATTGAAGAAACTATATTTGAAAATATGAATTCAGAGGAATTACTGTAGGTTAAGAAGAGATTGACGACATTTTCCGCGAACGTTATAATAAGAATGCAAAGATGCAAATAACATAGGATACAGGTAAATATATGAAGACGATTATTATAGGAATTGCAGGTGGAACCGGTTCCGGAAAGTCCACCTTTACAAGAAAATTGAAGAAAGAATTTAAAGACGATGTAGCAGTGCTTTACCACGACAATTATTACCGGGATCAAAGCAATATCCCGCTGGAGGAGCGCCGGAAAACGAACTATGATCATCCGGATGCGATGGAGACGGAACTGCTTGTGGAACAGCTGAAGGAATTAAAAGAAGGGAAGACGATCCAGTGTCCGACTTATGACTATACACTTCATACAAGATCCAGTGAAGTTGTGACTGTGGAGCCAAAGAAAGTGATTCTGCTGGAAGGGATCCTTGTCCTGGCAGATGAACGGCTGAGGGATCTGATGGATATCAAGGTGTATGTGGAGGCAGATGCAGATGAGAGAATTCTCCGCAGGATCATCCGTGATGTCAAAGAGCGTGGACGTGATATGGAAGGTGTGGTGGAGCAGTATCTTACAACCGTCAAGCCGATGCATTATCTTTATGTGGAACCGACAAGGAGTACCGCAGACATCGTAATCAACAGTGGTATGAATCCGATCGCGTTTGAACTGGTGAAAAATACGATCCAGAAAATATTGGACGAAGAGGCATAAGAAAGACTGTTTTTAAAAAAGAGGTGACGAATGGAACGGGGAATATTTTATACAATCATCGGGTATCTTTCGGGGAGCATACTGTATGCGAACATATTTGGAAAGTTGTTCTGCCATAAGGATGTGACAGAAGATACGATTGACGGAAATCCCGGGACGACAAATGCATTTTTAAATGGCGGTTTTCTATGTGGTATCTGCACATTGCTGTGTGATCTTCTAAAAGGGATCCTGCCGGTTTATGCCTATATGCACGGGCTGCCGGGGGCGGATATCTGGATCACGTTTGTACTGGCGGCACCGGTTGCCGGACATATCTTTCCGGTATTTCGGCATTTCCGGGGAGGAAAGGGGATCGCGGTATCTTTCGGGGTACTGCTTGGCCTCTACCCTTATTTGAAACCGGTGCTGCTGCTGGCATGCTGTTTTCTGTTATTTTCCTTTGTGATTGTGATCACGCCGAACTATCATAAGACATTTGCGACCTATCTTCTGGCGACAGTTCTTGTGCTGCTTGGAGGAAGAAGTTCCTATGTCAGTCTGGGAATGGTCGTGATCTCTGCGCTGGTACTTGGAAAGCTGATGCTCTGCCGGGAAGAAAGAGAGGAGTGTAAGGTGAAACTATTATGAATATACTGATTTTATCTTGTGATACGGGCGGAGGACATAATTCTGCCGCCAGATCCATCCAGAAAGAACTGATCCGAAGAGGGCATCAGACTGTTTTTCTAAATCCATTTGAACTGTCCGGAAAGCGTGTGGCGGGGGCAGTGGGCGGAGCCTATGTGAGGTTAGTCCAAAAACATCCGGGGGCATTTGGGATGCTGTATAAACTCGGGGCATTGGTCAGCAGAGTGCCGGGCAAATCTCCGGTCTACTATGCGAACAGTCTTGTGGCGAGACATCTGGCAAAATATCTCGAGCAAAAGTCGTATGATGCGATTGTGATGCCGCATCTGTACCCCGCTGAGATGATCTCCTACATAAAAAGAAAAGGGTGGAACTGCCCGAAATCGGTCTATGTAGCGACAGATTATACCTGCATTCCTTTTACCGGAGAGACGGAGTGTGACTATTATGTGATCCCCCACGAGGAGTTGGAACTGGAGTTTGTCAGAAAAGGAGTTAAGAAGCAAAAGATCCGGGCATTTGGCATCCCGGTGGATGAGGCATTTCGCTCTAAGGGAACAAAACAGGAAGCGAGAGAGCAGCTTGGGATGAGCGCGGATGGGATTTATTATCTTGTAGCCGGAGGAAGTATCGGCGCAGGAAAGATCCGGCAGCTGCTTGACCTGATGCGGGAAGCACTGGAGGAGAAAGAGCAGGCGATTGTGATCTGCGGAAAGAACAGAAAGCTGGAGAAGAAACTGCGAAAACGGTATGAAGGATATAAAAATATTTCTATTATCGGAAATACCGATCATATGGCAGACTATATGCGGGCATGTGACGTCCTTTACTCGAAGCCGGGAGGGCTTTCCTCCACCGAGGCGGCGGTGACCGGAGTGCCATTGATCCATCTGACACCGATCCCGGGCTGTGAGACAAGAAACCGGATCTTTTTCCGAAAGCACGGCATGTGCCTTGCTCCTCGTATGATCGAGGAGCAGCTGCTTGCAGGGCGGAAACTGATGAGAAATCCGAGACCGGCGGGAAAGATGATGCAGAATCAGCAGAATATTGTTCCGGCAGATGCCGCAGAGCGCATTTGCAACTTACTGGAACAAATGTAATGGAAAACCGCTGCTGTAATGCAGCTTATAATCTTCGGTAATAAACACTGCCTCTGTATCTGGAAGTGTTTCGATCAGCTTCATCCCTTCTTCGAGCCCGAGTGAAAAGCAGGCCGTGCTGAGTCCATCTCCGTCTACGGATTTATCTGAAATAATGGTTACGGACACCAGATGATTGTCATAAGGATAGTCCGTATCAGGATTTAAAATATGATGAT
>CAUWEA010000135.1:0-4294 GCA_963557735.1 uncultured Faecalimonas sp.
CAAATGTGACCATCTCCTGCATCCCATATAACTTTAAAATCTCATAGACTTCCTTCAGCCGGTCCAATGCAAGGATCGCACGTCTGTCCGGCGCCAGTTCCCGCGCTTCATCAAGCATCCCCACACTTCCAACCAGTTCCGGAAGACGGCGGAACACTTCTCTGACATGTCTTTTTACCGGAAGCTTTTCCAACAATTCCCGCACACCGAGAAAATTTCGCTTCGCGATCATCATCTGCACTTTTTCTCTGATATCTGCCGGAAACTGGGCTGCATCGAGAAGACTCTGCAAAAACTCCACATGACCGACACTGATCTGAAATTCTTTCATCCCCGCACATTTCATACTGTCCGCCGCCAGTGCGATCAGTTCTGCGTCTGCTCCTGCCGTGCCATCTCCCAGAAGTTCTGCCCCAAGCTGTGTGCTTTCACACGGCTCTCCCTGCTGACTTCCATGATTCAGAAACGTATTCCCGATATAACATAGCCTGAGCGGAACCGCATCCGGTTCCAGCTGTGCGGCTGCCACTCTTGCAACAGACGGTGTGATATCCGGTCTCAGTGCAAGTGTATTTCCCTCCCGGTCAAAAAATTTATAAAGTTCTCTGGAAGAAACTGTTCCGGCATCCTTTCCAAACACTTCCAGAAATTCAAAAGCCGGTGTCTGGATATCTTCATATCCATATAAATGGAGTACCTCATGCAGTTGCGACTGAAGGATCAGTTTCTTTCTGCATTCTCTTCCATAAATATCTTTGACGCCCTCCGGTGTATGTAAAATCTTCTGTCTCATATCCATGCTCCCCTTTTTGCAAATTTTCTTCTTGTCCCCGGCAGTTTTGCCGTCTTCCCTTATCTTTTGTATTTTTTGCTACTCTCTTTCTTCAAGATCTTTCTGAAGCGCGTCCAGGTACGGAACATACCCGCCGGACATCTTCAAAAAGAATTTTTCTGTCAGTTCCTCTATCCGGATGCTTTTTCTGCCGCCGTTTCTTCCCCGCTCCCAAAAGCGTTCCATCTCCGCACAGCGCATATAGTACAGCTCATTTCTCCTGCTGAAATAGATCAGCAGAAATGAGATGCCGTCCTGCTTCTCAAAGTTTTTCATAAATTCCACCTGGTGCTCATGGATGTTCTGCAATGGAAATGTATCTGCACTGCACTCCTTTGCATCAAAGCAGACCGGGATTCCCTGCACGGCTCCGATGTAATCGACGGTACTCCGCTGCTCAAAATATGCCAGTGTGATATGTCTGTGTTCCTTGTCGATCCGCACCGGGGTGATCGGTGTCGGTATCTTCTGGATCAGCGCAAGACCTTTTTCCAGATATCTCTCATTGGTGCGGTTGATCATATCTTCCAGGGTAGAGCCTCTAAGCCCTCTGGAATTCCATGTCCCCATCAGTGACCACTCCTGACATCTTCACAGATTCTTGCAAACAACGCCGGAACCTCCGCTGTAAATACCTTTTCAGACAGCTGGCAGCAGACGCCTTCCATTTTAGGAAATTCCAGCCGGTATGCATGGAGCAGCTGTGACTGCAGTCCATATTTCTTCTGATAAAGATCATTGCATTTCCGGTCTCCATATTTATAATCACCCAGCAGCGGATGTCCCTCCGATGCAAGATGTGCACGGATCTGATGTGTTTTCCCGGTGATCAGAAGAACTTCAAGCAATGTCACCCCGCCGCTGGTCCATATCGGATGGTACCTGGTCTCGATCACCTGGTCCTCAACGTCCGACGGTCTGTCAGAGATCCGGACTTTGTTCGTCTTTGGATCTTTTTTCAGCCATCCCTGCAAATAGCGGTCTTCCCTGATCTCTCCCTGCACAAGACACCGGTAATATTTATGAAGGGTACGCTCTTTAAAAAGTTCTCCCATCTTCTGAAGCCCCGGAAGGCTCTTTCCTGCAACAACAAGTCCGCTGGTGTTGCGGTCAAGACGGTTGCAGACGGACGGACGGAAACTCTTTAGCTGATCTTCTGTCAGCTGTCCGGATGCCAGCAGATAGGAGATCAGATGCTCCACAAGAGAAATATCGCTTTCTTTCGCCTTCTGCGACAGCATCCCGACCGGCTTGTTGATCAGGACGACATCATCGTCCTCATAAACTACCGCCAGCTTTGCTTTCGTCCTCTGGATCTTCACGCTGGAAAATTTCCCGATCGTCTCATCTGACAGAAACAGTCTGACTACATCTCCCTCTTCCAGCCTCTCACTGCCCGTTACCTTTTTTCCATTCAGGACAATATTTTTCTTTCGCATCATTTTATAGAAAAAACTCTTCGGCGCCTCGTTTAAATATTTTGCCAGCAGCTTGTCAAGCCGCTGTCCCGCCTCATTTTTTGTCACCTTAATTTCCTGCATATCTTTCTCACTTTTCTGTCTCTGTTTTATCAGAGGGAAATGTTCAGGATGATCCCGAGCAATTTCTGCTCCCTCTCTTTGCTGCTGTCATGCCCAAGCGCATCCAGTTCCCGCAGCCTCAGAAGAAAAGATTCATAGTCTGTATAAATCTTCACGGTCATCTTCTGATACCCATTCTGCGATAAAATCTGGGCGATATGTCTCTGGGCATACGCAGGCTCCGTCTTTTTGCTTCTCGTATAGCCGATCATCACATGATCTGAAACAGCGATGCAGTCGACCGGCATGATCTTCTCGTAGCTTGTCACGACAAGGTCATAGACGGTCGGGATACTTCCCGCTGCCTTGCAGATCTCCTCCGCTTCCTTTTGTCCCATGGAACGGTACGGCCACCTTGTGATCACCCCCACAAGAGATTTCCCTGCCGGAAGACATCCAAGAACTGCCACAACTGTGAGCAGATTCTTCTTTGTATGTGTCGTCAGATAGCCGGTTGCCATAATTGCAATGACAAGACCGAACATGATTACTGTCTTTAAGATTTCCTTTTTCTTCTGTGTATCCAGATAACCTGGTCTTCCCTTTTTCATTTTCTCACCTGTCTTTGATTTAGTTCCCGAAATGCCTCATCGCACCAAGCACGATCTTCTGCGGAAGAACTTTTGCCGCAACTCTTGCACTTTTCATTGAAAATCCGCAGACGGACAGCTTCCGTCCTCTCGCCGCATCGATCAGCGCCTGCCGTACGACCGTCTCCGGCTCTTTCATAAAACGGTCTTTTGCACTCTGTTCATTCTCTTTTGGACGCGCCACTTCAAAAAATTCGGTGCGGACCGGCCCCGGGCAGACTGCCGTCACAAAGATTCCGCGTTTTTTCACTTCCTCACCCAGCGCATCTGAAAAACTTTTCACATATGCTTTTGTAGCCGCATACACAGAAAAGTTCGGCTGCGGACAAAACGCCGCCGCAGATGCCACATTGACGATCCTGCTTCCCACACTCATGTACGGAAGTACCATACCCGTCATATAGGTAAGTCCTTCGCAGTTTACCCGGACCATATCTGCCTGGTCTGTCATAGAGATTTCTTCTACATCTCCGACCTTCCCAAATCCTGCCGCATTGACAAGCATCCGGACATCCGGGCTGCATTCCTGAAGCGCCGCCCCGATTTTTTCAAAAGCTTCCCGGTGCCTTAAATCCGCTGCAAAAATCCTTACTTTTGTCATCATCATACTCTCTACTTCCAGAAGTCTGTCTTCTCTTCTGGCAATGATCCAGATCTCGTCCAGTTCTTTGTAAAGTGATTCCATCTGTCGGACAAACTCTCTCCCCAGTCCGGATGATGCCCCCGTTACAATTACGATCTTCATTCTTTTACACTCCCTTGTATGTTGCTGTTCTTTGTATACTATTGTTTCTTTTTATGGACATTTCGGATTGCCTTTTTCTTTGGCTTTCCTTTTCCCTGCGTCTTTGTCTGTGCTTTTCCATGTCCCTGCTTTTTCCATCCTTCGCCGGCTCCCTGCCCCGGCTGCCGCGGACGGATCAGACAATGTCTGTCGTATCCTACCAGATCCATACGCCCCGCCTTTTTCAGTGCTTCCAGAACAAGATCATAATTTTTTGGATTGCGGTACTGGATCAGCGCTCTCTGCATCGCTTTCTCATGTGGATTGACCGGAACATACACCTTCTCCATCGTCCGCGGATCTACTCCCGTATAGTACATGCAGGTAGAGATTGTCGACGGTGTCGGATAAAAATCCTGCACCTGCTCCGGCATATAGCCGAGATCTCTTAAATACTCTGCCAGCTCCACAGCTTCTTTCATCGTTGATCCCGGATGGGATGACATCAGATACGGAACCAGGAACTGATTTTTCCCAAGCTTCTGATTGATCTTTTTATACTTTTCCG
>CAUWEA010000136.1:0-4292 GCA_963557735.1 uncultured Faecalimonas sp.
ATTTACGTTTTCTAGCAGCTTCAGATTTCTTTTTACGTCTTACGCTTGGTTTTTCGTAATGTTCTCTTTTACGAATCTCCTGCTGAATACCAGCTTTTGCACAGTTTCTTTTGAATCTGCGTAAAGCGCTATCTAACGTCTCGTTTTCTTTTACGATTACATTTGACATAGTCTCACACCTAACCTCCCCTCCAGCCCTATATTGTGCATCATACGACTGTTCGGGTATTTTTATTGCACTACATATGATTATAGCATATTTTTCGGTTTCGTCAATAGTTTCCTTAAAATTTCCGGAATGATTTTTATTATTTTTTTCTTGTTTTTTCAGACTTTTTTTCTGAAATCATCCGTTTTTCACATTTCTAGTGAATCTGCTCTGCAAGAACTTCTTTTGCCTTTGTCAGTGCTTCCTCGATTCCTGCCGGATTCTTTCCTCCAGCCTGCGCCATATTCGGACGGCCTCCGCCGCCGCCGCCTACAAGACCTGCGATCGCTTTGATCAGATTTCCTGCATGGGCACCTTTCTTTACCGCACCTTCTGTGGCTGTCGCCATCAGGCTTACCTTTCCATCTGCCGCAGAGGCAATAACTACAACGCCTTCTCCCAGTTTTTCTTTTAACTGGTCTCCAAGATCACGAAGTCCTCCCATGTCTACATCTTCCACACGGACAGCAAGTGTCTTCACTCCGCTGATTTCCTCTACCTGATTCATCACATCTCCGACTGCTTCCTGAGCCGCTTTGCTCTTTAAGCTTTCAATCTCACTGTGAAGCGCCTTTGTCTCCGCGAGCAGATGACTGATCTTCTCTGCCAGATTCTCAGGAGTTGCCTTTAATAATTTTGCAGCCTCTGTAAGCTTCTGTTCCTGCGCCTTATAATAAGCAAATACACCGTCTCCGGTCAGCGCTTCAATACGGCGCACACCCGCTGCCACACCAGATTCTGAAACAATCTTAAATGTTGTGATCAGCCCCGTATTGCTTACATGTGTTCCACCGCAAAGTTCCTTTGAGAAATCTCCCATTGTGACAACACGCACATCTTCCTCGTATTTTTCTCCGAAGAGCGCCATCGCACCTGTCTTCTTTGCCTCTTCCACATTCATGACCTCTGTCACAACCGGGCTGTTCTTTGCGATCTCTTCGTTTACAAGCGTCTCTACTGCCTCGATCTCTTCTTTTGTCATCGCAGAAAAATGTGCGAAGTCAAAGCGGAGTCTGTCCGGTGTCACAAGAGAACCTTTCTGCTCTACATGGGATCCAAGCACGGTCTTTAATGCCTTCTGAAGCAGATGTGTCGCACTGTGGTTCTTGCATGTGTTCAGACGCTCTTTGGATCTTACCTCAAGCGTTACCGTATCTCCGGTACGGAACATTCCCTTTGTCACACGTCCGATGTGTCCAAACTTTCTTCCGAGCAGTTTGATCGTCTCTTCCACTGCAAACTCTGCATCTGCAGTGCGGATGATTCCGGTATCGCCTTCCTGACCACCCATTGTGGCATAAAATGGTGTCTTCTCTACGAAGATCGTTGCTCTCTGCCCGTCTGCAACCGCCTCTGTGATCTCACTTTCTGTTGTAAGTACTGTGATCTTAGACTCACATGTCAGTGTGTCATATCCGACAAATTCTGTTGTGACAGACGGATCGATCTCATCATATACCGTCGCGTCCGCTCCCATATAATTTGTCTCTTTGCGGGCTTCTCTTGCCTGGACTCTCTGTTTCTCCATCGCTGCTTTGAAGCCTTCCTCGTCAATCCCGTATCCCTTTTCTTCCAGGATCTCTTTTGTCAGATCGAGCGGGAATCCGTAAGTATCATACAGTTTAAATGCATTTTCTCCGGAAAGTACCTGCTCTCCTGCCTGCTTCATCTCTTCCTGCATGACAGAGAGAATATTTAATCCCTGATCGATTGTCTTGTCAAACTTGTCTTCTTCCTGTGTCAGCACATTGAAGATGAAGTCCTTCTTCTCATCTAATTCCGGATATCCGTCTTTGGATCCTTCGATGACTGTCTCGCTTAATTTTGCAAGGAATTTTCCTTCAATTCCAAGAAGACGTCCATGTCTTGCCGCACGGCGGATCAGACGGCGGAGTACATAGCCGCGTCCTTCATTTGTCGGCATGATCCCGTCTGAGATCATAAATGTCGCAGAACGAATATGGTCTGTGATCAGTCGGATCGATACATCCTGCTCTGCATTCTTCTTATAGGTCACACCTGCCGCCTCGCATACTTTATCGCGAAGTGCTTTGACAGTATCTACATCAAAAATCGAATCCACATCCTGCACAACAGAAGCAAGACGCTCCAGGCCCATACCAGTATCGATATTCTTCTGCTCTAACTCAGAGTAATTTCCGTGTCCATCGTTGTCAAACTGGGTAAACACGTTGTTCCAGATCTCCATGTATCTGTCACATTCACAGCCAACGGTACAATCCGGGCTTCCGCATCCGTATTTCTCCCCGCGATCATAGTAGATCTCGGAACATGGTCCACATGGGCCTGCTCCATGCTCCCAGAAATTATCTGCTTTTCCGAACTTAAAGATACGCTCTGCAGGAATTCCCATCTCCTTGTTCCAGATCTCAAATGCCTCTTCATCATCCACATACACAGACGGATACAACCGGTCTGCATCAAGTCCTACGACTTCTGTCAAAAATTCCCAGGACCACTGGATCGCTTCTCTCTTAAAATAATCTCCGAAAGAGAAGTTTCCAAGCATCTCAAAAAAGGTACCGTGGCGCGCTGTCTTACCGACATTCTCGATATCTCCGGTACGGATACACTTCTGGCATGTGGTCACACGCTTGCGCGGCGGGATCTCCTGACCTGTAAAATATGGTTTCAGCGGCGCCATCCCTGAGTTGATCAACAGAAGACTGTTGTCGTTGTGCGGCACCAGTGAAAAGCTCTTCATTGCAAGATGTCCTTTGCTCTCAAAAAATTCAAGGAACATCTTTCTCAATTCATTTACTCCGTATTGTTTCATACTTTTCCTCCTAAGGCAAACTATTTCATGTCTGATCGACTTATTTGCTAAATACTTCCTAATTATAAATAGGTTTGCCTGCCTTGTCAATGAACAGACACAAGAAAACATCTGGTTCTTGTCCCGGCAGCAAAAGATTACGTCCCCGTAACAAAAAACACTGCCCGCCAAACGATACCGAAATATCATTTCCCACACGAGCAGTGTTCCGTCTCCCTTCACTCGGAAAGGGATCCTTATTTCTTTTCTTTTCTAACACGCAGGGCATGTCCGGCTTTTACTCCGAGAACAGCAACTGCCATCAGAAATAACATTTTCACAACTGTGATAATAAGTTCTGCAAAAAATGCCATATTCTTCCCTCCATCCGGATCTTATCTCCGACTTTCTTCTGTTATCATAACACAGCACTCTGCATTTGTAAAGTCAGCGAAATTCTCCTTCTTTCGCAGGCGGACGGCCGTCATCTGCGCTCTGCTAGTTCAGCTCGATCTCTGCCAGTTCTTTTGGCGGAAGCTGTTTCGTGGAAGAAGCTACAAATTTTTTCAGTTCTGCCTGGGCTTTATTGACCGGCAGATTCGTTCCTGCTCCGGCAACGCAGCCTCCCGGGCAGCCCATTCCTTCAATCAGGCAGCCGTTCATCTTTCCTGCTTTTGCAAGTGTGAGCAGCTTTTTACATTCTGCAAGTCCTTCCGCGTGTTCGATCTTCACATCGATATCCGGATAATATTCATTGATACACTGTTCGATCGCATTTGCAACACCGCCTGCCACTGCATATCCACGTCCGGCTCCGGTCGCATCATGGAAGGAAGATTCTCCCTCATAATTATCAAAATCGATATTCTTTGCCTCGAACATCGCCTGAAGTTCCTCAAACGTAATTACAAAGTCCACATCGCTTCGCACACTTCTTCTGGATGCCTCCAGTTTCTTGGATGCACAAGGCCCGATGAATACGACTTTCGCATCCGGGTGTTTCTGCTTGATCGTCCTTGCAGTTGCAACCATCGGTGTCAGTTCCTGGGAAACTTCATCTACCAGATCCGGGAAAAATTTCTTCGTGAGCATGGACCATGACGGGCAGCAGGATGTCAGAAGAAACGGCAGTTCTCCGGTGGCTACCTTCTCTGCATAGTGATGTGCCTCCGACACTGCACCGATATCGGCTCCGAGCGCCACCTCATACACCTCACTGAAGCCAAGATCTAACAGCGCTGACTTGATCTTTCTTGGTGTAACATCTGTTCCGAACTGTCCGACAAAGGCCGGTGCGATCTCTGCGAT
>CAUWEA010000137.1:0-4201 GCA_963557735.1 uncultured Faecalimonas sp.
CCACATACCTTAAAAATAGTGAGAAAGGAGAAGAAAAAATGTGGAAAATAGATGCCTTTATGGAAAATGGCAACAAAGCGCCGCAGGAAACGAACAGTATGTTTGGTTACGTACTCCGGTGCGAGGGATTTGAGGACAAGATATCATTCGGATCCTGCCGACAGACCAGAAATGGACGGGACCTGGTCATGCTGCTGGAGATTTTAAGGCGTTGTAATAAATGCCAGCTGGTGATCCATACAGACAATAAGTATCTGATCGGGAACCTGGCAAGACTGGATATTTATAAAAAACATGGTTGGAAAAACGCAAAAGGAGAAGAGATCAAATTCCGGGAACAGTGGGAGCAGATCTGTCAGGAACTACAGGGGAAAACACTGTGTTGTCAGTGCGGAACCCATGAATTTACTGCCTGGCTGCAAACGGAAATGCGGAGAAAGGAGCAGGGAGAGAAGTATGTTCGATAAATTTGGAGAATTTGACAGTTACGAAGAAATAAACCGGGCTGCGGAAGGATTTTTCAATGAAGGAGACATGGAAAGCCTGAAGGAAATGGCAGCGGAGAACGGTATTCCGGAAGAGTGTGCGGCGCTTTATATAAATGGCGAGACACCGGAACTGTGCGATGCACTGACAGCGGCGCTGGGAAAGATCGAAGTGGAATGCCGGGAACTGCAGCCCAAACAGATCATGGAAGACTGGGTGGAATATATCAAAGGGCGCTGCATGGAACAGGAGAAAATAGCGCTTGCCGTCCGAAAGAAAGGGAAAACCTTGAAAGGGTGTGTGGCTGAACTGCTGAAATGGTCGTTTGCCAACCAGATACCGGTAGATAAAGAAATCTTAAAGGCAGCAGGCGTATCGGCAGGAAGAGTGACCCTGGGAATACCGGGGATGGGACGTGCAAAAAAGATCATAAAAGAGTACTACCTGGGAGGCGTGAAATGAAAAAGAAAGAGTTATTAAGCCTTCCGAAACTGACGGTTACGGAAAAGATGCGTCGGATGGTAGCAGAAGACCATATGGAAAGAAAAAGGGTGCTCTATGGAACGATAGAAAAGTATAAGACCTATCAGTATTACCGGGCGGTCATAGCGGATGGGGTTTTAAAACTGGCGATTTTTGAACGGAAACATATCGCAGCAGGAAACGATATCCCGGAATTTGAATTATACATCGCAAAAAACGAAAAGAAATACCTGACGTATGAACCAGCCACCGGAAAATGGTATACGGCGAAGATCGATAACCTGACTTATGATTACGATAAAGGCTATATGTACGGAAATAAGCCGTGGGTTTCCGAGGAGGCGAAAAAGAAGATCAATGCTTACCTGGGAACCGGAAAAAGGGAGCCAAAAGAAGCGGTACTGTATTTTCAGAACGATATCCTGAAAGAAAAACTGGAAAAGCGTCACAAAAGTGAAATAGAGGCGATTGACGAGGTGATGAATACAGTACCGGATCTGCCAAAGGACTTTGACCAATGGGTGAAAACGTCTGCTTTTATCCAGGAGCGATACATCATGTACCGTGCCGGGACAAGAAAAGGCTACTGCACCCATTGTGAAAAAGAAGTAGAACTGAAAAAGATACCAAAACACAATGAGGAAGGGATCTGTCCAAAGTGCAAAAGCAAAGTACATTACAAAGCCTGGAAGAAACAGAAATATTTAGTTGACACGAAAAAAGTAGGGATATTACAGAAATTAACCAATGGGAGCGGGTATATCCTGCGGAAATTTTCTTGTCGGATTGAAAGAACATTGGAAAAAGACTGGCGGGTAAGCTTTGCTGGATGCTGGGAAACCAAAAGACGGAGGCTTACAGAAGTGTTTGTGCCGGTAGAGCTGTTTGAGTTCGGGGAGTACAAATGTACCGGGGTAGACAGATGGTGTCACGAATTAAACCATGGAGTAGGAAGCTACTGGCAGGAGATGGGCGGATCGGAAGAATGCGTCCTGTATCACAGAAATATAAAAAAACTGCGGAAAGAGGCAGGCATCCAGTACATACCATTGGAGAGGCTGTTATCGGAAAAACAAGGATGTTACTGCGTCCCAACCCAATTATTTCGGGAAAGTATCCGGCATCCGCAGCTGGAATATCTGATAAAGGCAGGCCTCTACAACATAGCCTGGAAAGCCGGGCATGGTCAGGGAGACATCCAATGGGAAGAGAAAAAGCCATGGAAGCTGTTGGGAGTTGAAAAAGAGCAGATGCAGCAGTTAATCCGGATCAATGCAACCATAAAGGAAATGCAGGTACTGAAAAATGCCAATACTTGTGGCGTGAAGCTGACAGATGAACAGCTGCTGTATTTTTCGGAAACGTTAGGGGAGCGGATGATACTGGATATTGCGAAATTCGGGCATATGGAAAAATTCCACCGGTATTTCCGAGAGAATTTTGCATCAGTACAGGAAATCGGAGATTATTTTGATTATCTGGAAGACCTGAAAGCATTGAACATCCCGATCACAAAGAAGGAACTGTTCCCGAAAAATTTCCAGACCATCCACGAAAATATCTCCATGCAAAGGCAGGAAAGGGAAGAAAAAATAAAAGGGATGAAGGTAGAAGAAAAAGACCGGTTATTACAGGAGATGCTGCCAGAGCTGGAGGAGATCTACCATGGAGAAAACGAACAGTTCTGTATCGTACTTCCCACCTGCAAAGAAGACTTCCGGAGAGAAGGAAGGGAAAACCATAATTGCGTTGGGGGAATTTACTTTGACAAGATGATAAAAAGAGAGACCATCGTATTTTTCCTGCGAAAGAAGGAAACGCCGGAAAAGGCATTCTGTACTGTGGAGATGAAAGGAAGTGAGATCAAACAGTGCCGGGCGATCTATAACGGAGAGCCGCCGAAAGAGGCAACAGAATTCATGGAACGGTTTGCAAAACAGGTACAGAAACGAATCATAGAAAAAGAACGCATGGCTAAAGGAGGGAAATCATGGAATACGTACAAATGACACTGGATGACTGGCTGCAGGAAAAGGAAGCTATACGGAAAGATCTGTGTGTGGCAGCGGAGGCATTTGTAAGGATCGGATACCGACTCCGGCGGATACGGGAGACAAAAGCCTATGAGCAGGACGGATACCATTCTGTCAGCGAATTTGCAGAGGCAGAGTATAAGATCAGCAAAAGCACTACCAGCACCTTTATTAAAATCCATGAGACGTTTGCAAAAGGTCCGGACAGCATGGAGTTAAAAGAACCCTATAAGGGGATCGGCAGTAGTATCCTGGGAGAAATGCTGAAGCTTTCGGATGCAGACCGGGAATTGATCACACCAGACACAACCAGGGCACAGTTAAGGGAACTGAAAGCATTTAATAAAACGGAACCGACGGAGGATACCGGATTAACCGAAACGATCATTGAATTTTTCCGGGAAAAACCAGAAGTCTTGAATGAATTCTACAGTTCTGACGGGTACACAACGGGGGATATGGAAGAGCTGGTAGACATCCTGAACCCATCCGGAAGTCTGGTATACCGGAAAGGGAGCTATCTGCTGTTCTTCTATGATCTGGATAAGGGGATCAAGTATAAAGTGTTCGGAGACCCGGAAAATCATAGTATGAGCTATGGGGAATTATTTTCCATGATGCAGGAGATCTATCATGATGCAATTTCCGGGGACTGCACCTACGAAAGTTATTACGGGAAACCGGCAGTGGAAGAAACTACAGTGAAAGAAACCACGGTCACGACAACAGTAACGACAACACGTCAGACAGAGCCAGAAAAACCGGTAGGAAATCAGGCGAAAAAATCAGGGCAAGAACCGAAAAAAATACCGGAAAAAGAGCCGGAAAAAGTTCTGCCGGCAGAACCGGAAACACCGATAAATACAATGGCGGAGACTGATTCGGAGCAGCTGCCGGGGCAGATGGAGATCATCGATTATCCGGAGGCAATGCCGGAGCAGACAAGAAAGGAATATCTGGACAACTGTACGGAATATGGAATGGCGCTTTACCTGCAAAGATGGTACCGGGATGATCCGGAAGCAGGGGAAATCATAAAATCCGTAGATCGTCTGGAAACATGGCTGAAAGAGAAGGTAGATCAAAACGGAAGGGCGGAAGAAGAATGAAAAAAGAATTAAATCCATTTTGTAACGTAAACTACTGTTGACCAGCACATTATAATATGCCATTTTCGGAGAATTAAATTGTGAAGAAAT
>CAUWEA010000138.1:0-4157 GCA_963557735.1 uncultured Faecalimonas sp.
AGCAAAAAATAGTCCCTTTTGCATCTCCTGCTTGATATATCCTAGTTGAATACTCTTTTCAAGTGTTTCATCCTTGCTTCTGAGAATAATACAATTACCTTCATTACGTATATCATAATCATAAAAATCAATAAGCAGTTCCAATTCTAAAACATAATTAATTTGACAAGCAAATAAAATAAGCTTTTCTATTCTATCTGAATTTATATACGATGCATCTACACAATAATTCTTTTCTGTTGATATCCCATATTTCTCAATATATTTATATAATAAGTACGAAACCCCTTCCGCTATTTCTTCTTGTGAAAATGTACTTAATATAGTGTAATCATATCTTGTTTGAGTTTGTCTTTCTAAGAAAAAAAGCATATCAATATAGGCAAGCAATTCCTTATGCAAGGAGGACTCAAAATTAATACCCTTTATACGCTTTCTAATTCTCCCTTGATAATGATTTGCGATTTCCGTATCTATTTTCTCTTCTGTTTTATTGTAAAAAGACTCTAACCACTCAATCTCATATTTCTGTTTTAGATATTTATTATTTTTTTCTGAAAAACCGAGTACCTCTTTCTTTGATATTAAATATTCTAGATAATATCTAGCTTTATTTTTCCCTTTATCTCCAAATACTTTATAACGCAATATTCCCTTTCTTCTAGCTTGACTAATTGCTTCATTCGGCTCCCAAATTGCAAAACATATTATCGCTTTTAATACAGTTTCTTTTGTTTCCCATTTAGAATTAGCAAGGACTTTCAATATATATTTCTTATCTCTATTGGATAATTTGCTTTTTTGAATTTTTAACTCATTATACATTTTCTCATTAAACAAACTCAAATCTATTTGATCCATTAATCTTTCTATCTTCAAAATATCTCCTCTTTCTTAATGTCTTTTTTCAAACCTCATGCATTTTAAATTCGCTCTTCGCTTGAAAGATTCAACTCGCCCCCTGCAGTCATTCTTGTAACCTTTCTAAAAGCCAAATTTTAATTTTTCTATTCCTTTATCAACTTTCTAAACTGAAGTTTTTCTCACAACCAAACATCTTTTATTCTATTTCTCTTATCACTTCCCCATTTGCATCTACCAAATAAATTGCAAAAACAGTCTTAATTTTCGCTGGATAAGACTCCTGAACATCACCATTATATACAATGCTTACCCTCGTTCCTTCCTCAAGCTTTGGAACTTCTTTAGTGGAGACAAGATCTAATGAAACTGATATTTTGTCCGCTGACTTTCGTATTTCTTCTCCTTCCAAAGGTTCAACCAAAACAGACTTTTCATGTACTTCCAAAACAGTTGCCTGAAACGCAGGATTTATTTTTGAGATTTCATTTTGACCACTGCAGCCTACCCATATTCCAACTACTATAAGTAATATACCTAATATTCTTCCTACCAATTTTGATTTTTGATATCCTAAAAAAGCAGTTGTTTCCGGAGTAGTAAATGGCAGGGAAACAATATCTATCCCCGTCACTACAATTCCCGCTCCTATTACGAAATCGCGATTTGATATCGCGCCATAAAACATAACAAAAAATCCTAAAATAATACCTAACATAAAATACTTGATTTTATGTCTATCTTTCTCAATTCTCTTTTTATAACTGTTTTCACATTCATTGTTACAAAATTCAAAATTACTCTTCCGTTCTTTGCTACAATATCTACATTTGCCCATACCAAGTCCCTCGATAATTTTCAAATCTCCATTCAGCAACTCCACATTTAAGCATTCTTTCATATTTCCTTACAAAACCATCACTAATGTTCCAGCGCCAATTAAAATACACCCTATCAAAGATTTCATCGTAAATTTTTCGTGTAAGAAAATAAAAGCAAGTGCCAAGGTAATGACCACACTTAACTTATCAATTGGAACAACTTTTGAAGCTTCCCCCATCTGTAATGCTCTGTAATAGCATAACCAGGAAGCTCCGGTGGCCAATCCGGACAAAATCAAAAATACCCAGCTTTTTCGACTGATTTCTGATAATCCACTTTGTGTATGAGTCAAAAATACCATTCCCCATGCCATCATTACCACTACAACAGTTCTTATAGCCGTGGCAAGATTAGAATTTACTCCATCAATACCAATCTTAGCCAGTATCGAGGTCAGTGATGCAAATATTGCTGATAGTAGCGCAAATATAAACCACATAAATTTCATCTCCGTTTCATGCTTCCAGATTTGCGGCTTCTTTATCAAAAATTATACCATACACAAAATAAACCGTCACTCTTTTTTGCACCTTTTTCATATATTGTAGCAACATCTCTCGAACCGTCTTTCCCTTCTCCGGACAAGAAAAATCCGGTCAGGGATCTGCCGCCATATCCCGCAGATACATCCCTGACCGGATCTTTTTCTTCCTTGTTATATCTCATTTTAACTGCTTTATAATTTTAATAATTCTCTCAGCTTTTTCAGCGACATCCGGTAGACGATCAGTTGGTAAATGCAGATCACAACTGCAAATCCCACAGTACATCCAAATGACATCCACTCCGTACTCTGAATTTTTTTATCATTTCCGATGTAGATGATCATCAGAAATGAGAGGATCAGAAACAGTCCGATTGTTGTCGGAAGTACGAAGATTTTCCGAAGCTGACTCTTGATACAGCGCATGATATAAGTGTTTTTCGCGCCAAGTTTTCTTAAATTGTCAAACATTTTCTGATTCTGCACACCAATCGTAACACTTCGTGTATAAACGATGATTCCGATCGCTGCCAGGCAGATGCAGGAAACATAAAGGAATGTGAGGATCATAATCCCGCTCTCGTGAAGATAAGTTTTCATCTGGATCGGCTGCATCTCCGGATTGAATTTCCAGTCATGATATAAATATGGATCTTCCGGGTCCATCGGCTCTGTCATCCGATAGTAATACGGCTCTCCGGCAGTTTTTGCCCGATCCTCTGCGGCTTCATTATATGCGTTCAGCACCGCCATATCTTCGCCCGCCCGTCTGACATACTCTTTCCGAAGCTCGATTGCAAACGCATACGCATTTTCACTGTCTTCTATATCAAAGAAAATCTGTTTCATCTGGCGCTGTTCTGTCATCTGTTCGGTGATCGTCTGAAAGTCGCTGTCATTTAAAATATAGCGGTGTACATTTGCACGGTAAAACATGCGGTCTTCCACTGTCTTTGCAAATTTCAGTTTCAACTGCGCCCCGGTTTCCTGATTTGTCACAAGATCCATATCCGTATATTTCTCCCAGAAGTTCTCCGCCTGCTCCGGCAGGATGATCTGTGCAAATGTTCCAGGCTCTACCTCCACTTTTGTCCCGGTATAGTGCTCATAGGCAGATGCACTGATAAATTCTCCATAGGCATAAGTCTCATAATAATCTTCAATCAGCTTCCCGTCATCTGTCCAGTCTCTCTCGATTCCGGATGTCTGAAGTTCTGCAAGAAGAACTTCCTGATAATCTGTGATCGTCACTCCGTATTCGTCTGCCATCGCCTCGATATCTTCCTTCTGGATCTCCTGCCCCTCCGTCTGCCGGTAAATCAGATTAAAATCCACCGGCATATCTGCCATTGTGCGAAACATCACAAGCTTGTCCGGGATATAGGAGCCTGCATAGAGCGCCGCCCCGGTCAGAAATGCCAGAATGCACATATTCCGGACGGTCTGTCTTCCCTGAAATTTCATCATACTGTTGGAAATCAGGTTATGATAGTATTTCTGCGGATGCTTCCCTCTCTTGTGATACCCAATAAAAAACACAAACAGCATATAGATTCCGACTGCCGCTACAAGATAGACTGCATTCCAGATGGCCGGCATCCAGAATTTCAATAAATTGGCAGTAAGCTGCGGCACTGCATATCCAAGAAGCAGACCTGCGAAAAGAAGAATCCCCCCTGCGATCCCATAGCCTTTCGTTACAAGCTGAAGCGGTTCATTTTTCTTCTCTTCGTTTAAAATATCCATCAGATTTGTCCGCCTCATATAGCGCGCCGCCATGAAGAATAAGGTGATCACTGTCACTGCGGCAAAGAAAAAGCTGATGCCGAGTCCGGCAGCCGAAAGCATCCTCCGCTCCAGCACATCCTTCAGGAAAGTGTGGAGCAGGATCCATAAAATCCCAACTGCCGCTGCGGATCCAAATACGATC
>CAUWEA010000139.1:0-4144 GCA_963557735.1 uncultured Faecalimonas sp.
GCGACCTCCTGGTCCCAAACCAGGCGCTCTAGCCAAGCTGAGCCACACCCCGTAGTTGCTATCTTGTGTCTTTGTTTTTGTCTCTGTCCTTAAGACAAGAGTTATTATATTATAGCAACAAACAAAAGTCAACACTTTTTTCTAATTTTTTTTGTTTTTTTATTTATTTGGCACTTTATACAAAACATTGTTGAAAATGCGCTTTTCCGTTGTGATCTATTTCCATAATCATGTACCCTGCACGGCGGTCTGCCTGTCTTGGATAAGAAAGGCTGCCCGGATTCAGTATAGTAAGATCTCCATCCACTTCAAAATGCGGAACGTGCGTATGCCCGTACATCACAATATCTACGCCGCGTCTTCTCGCTTCTTTTTTGAGTTCCCGCGTCCCCATCGAAACATAGTAAGAATGTCCATGCGTAATAAACACTCTGTACTTTCCTATAAAAAACTCCTGCTCCCTGCTCAGATCTGAAAAAAAATCATTATTTCCCGCAATCATATGTGTGTCGCAGTCTGCCAGCGCACAGATATAGTCTTCTCCGCCTTCTACGTCCCCAAGATGGACCAGCATGTCAACCGGTCCTTCCCGATCCAGGACTTCCTCCAGATTCCGATGTCTTCCATGTGTATCACTCACGATCAGTATCTTCATATTTTCACCTGTTATCTTCTCTGAATACTCATTCTGCCGTTCCGTCTTCCCGGAACCATGTTTTCTTGTTTCCTTTCCCACTATGCTCCGGGATTCATCTTTTCTTCAATGATCTCCCGCATCAGACGGAGCGCTTTTCCTCTGTGGCTGAGTTCGTTTTTCTTCACCGGATCCAGTTCTGCTGTCGTGCAGCCATATTCCGGCAGATAGAAGATCGGATCATAGCCGAATCCATGCTCCCCTGCGATCTCATATCCGATTCTTCCTTCAATCGTTCCCCTCACAGTTTCTTTACTTCCATCTGGAAATACCGCCGCGATCGCACAGACAAACCTTGCCGTACGCTTCTCATCCGGCACTCCTTCCAGCCTCTGGAGCAGAAGATTGTTCTTAATATCGTAAGACGTATCTGTCCCTGCATAGCGCGCCGAATAAATACCCGGCTCCCTATTCAGATAATCAATCTCCAGCCCGGAATCATCCGCCAGCACAACTGCATCTGTCAGCTTTGCGATCGCTTCTGCTTTAATCATCGCATTTTCTTCAAATGTTGTTCCATCTTCCACAATATCGATATCAATCCCTGCCTCTTTCATCGAATACACCGGCATCCCGAGATCCGCCAAAATCATTCGGATTTCTTTCATTTTATCCTGATTTCCCGTCGCAAATATGATCTTACTCTCCATTTTCGTTCTCCTTGTCTTTATTTTCTTCCAGAGACTGACAGCCTTTTTCCAGTCTCCCGCACGCTAACCCTCCTGGTTTTTCTTCTGTCTAGGCGGTTTCGGTCCTAGGAACTGATAAAAGTATGTCTTTAACATCCCATTGTAAATTTTCCGGTTTTTATCTGCTTTCCGGCCAAAGTACCGCTCTGTTTCTTCATAACTTGTGATCATGTATGCCGACCAGCTGTCCAGTTTCCGAAAACTCTCTCCGAACGCTCTGTACAGCTCCGGAAGCGCAGATTTTTCCTCAAGCCGCTCTCCATATGGAGGATTGGTAATGATAAATCCGTATTTTTTCGGATGTCTTAAGTCTTTCACTGCCCGCTCCTGGAAATGGATCAGATGTTCCACTCCTGCCTCTCTGGCATTCTCCCTTGCAGCTTTTATCACTTCGCCGTCAATGTCATACCCCTGAATATCTACTTCAATCTCATCGTTGATCAAATCATTCGCCTCATCCACTGCTTCATACCAGCATTTTCTCGGAATAAAATTCGTCCATGCTTCTGCGGTAAAAGAACGGTTCATTCCCGGCGCGATATTGGCTGCGATCATAGCCGCCTCGATCGGAAAGGTCCCACTTCCGCAGAACGGGTCTACAAGGATGCGGTCTTTCTTCCACGGAGTCAGCAGGATCAGCGCTGCTGCCAGAGTCTCTGTGATCGGCGCTTTGCTTGACAACTGCCGGTATCCTCTCTTGTGAAGCGAAACACCTGACGTATCGATCCCGACTGTCACAATATCTTTCATCAGGAACACACGCACCGGATAAGAAGCTCCATTCTCCTCAAACCAGTCAATGTGGTAATGCTGCTTCATCCGGTTGACCATCGCCTTTTTCATGATCGACTGAATATCTGAAGGGCTGAAAAGCTTACTCTTTACAGACGCAGCCTTTGCCACCCAGAACTTTCCATCCGCTGGAATATATTTTTCCCACGGAATCTCCTTTGTCCGTTCAAACAATTCGTCAAATGTCACTGCTTTGAAACTTCCCACCTTCAGCAGCACTCTCTCCGCTGTGCGCAGAAATACATTTGCACGGCAGATTGCGCTTACGTCCCCGGCAAAAGTAACTCTTCCATCTTCTACATTTATGATCTCATACCCTAAATCTTGTATCTCTCTCTTCAAAACCGCTTCCAGTCCAAAATGACATGGCGCGATCAGTTCCAGTTTTTCCATCTTCATCCTCCCGATGTTCGTATTTCATTTTTATGATACAGCAACTTGACCGGATGTACAACTACTTTCAGCCGAATTTCCCTGTCACAGAAAGATCCTTTCCAGTCATATCCGTGCTGAACACCGTTTCCTATGCAAAAAACCTCCGACAGTATCCTTGTACCGTCAGAGGTTCCCATTTCTTCTGCTTTCCTCAGTTGTTCCAGGCCGTTCTGTTTCTTACGCTTTCAGATACACCCGGTTCTAAACGCTTATCACTTTCGCACAGTTCTTTACAGATTAGTAATCACAGTTTCCGTAAGAACCTTTGCTGCTCTCAGCATTCTTATTCTGTCCTGCTGTTCTGCTGCTGTTTTTGGATGTCATCTTATCTGATGCTTTACTGCTGTTTTTAGATGTCATTCGGTCAGATGCCTTGTTGCTGTTCTTAGATGATTCTGAATATCCATTCGAATAAGATGAATAAGACTCATTACTGTTTGCTTTGTTTGTTGATTTCGTATTCTTTGCCATTTCAAATTTCCTCCTGTCGCTTGCTGCTTACTGTTCAACGGTTACGTTATTATTATCTCTGTTCCACCGAAGAATATGCGGCTTCAGAAGGTTTTCTCTTTGTAAATTCTGCCAATATTTTGCTTTTTTTCTAATTTTAGCTTGCTTTTTACGACGTATTATATTATACTACTGCTTGTAGGAAGGAAACTTCTTACAACCCCTTATTAATTATTTATACTCCCCTCAAAAGACCGTTGGCTCCCCCAACGGTCTTTTATTTTCTGTTTTTCAGCTTCTGTTCCCCACTTTTCCCCATTTTTCACTTCCAGATCACAACTGGTATTTCTCTTTTTTCTGCCATATGTTATACAGCTTCGAGACGCTTCTTGCCATCTTCTCTTACTGTCTGTGATTCTGTATGATGCGAAATACGATCCAGATTACAAGAACCGGGACCAGGACAGGCGCCAGCATACTGATCAGCCCCGTGATCATGGAAATCACAAGCATGAGAATCAGTACGATCCCGACACACACTGCCGCGATCTTCCATCCGCCTACTTTCTTCAGCTTCATCTCCTGCGCTCCGGATGATGACTCTTTCTTCGATTCTTCATAGTCCGCATATGCATACTGACTGTCCGTCTCATTTAACGGCGAATCAATGATCGACCTTGCGATCACCCACGGATCTCCGAGAAGATCCATCACTTCCTTTTCAGACTTGCCATTTTTCAGCTCTTCTGCGATGTAACTCCGGTAATACTCCACATGTCCTTTCACCTTTGCCGGACTCATCTCTGCTTCCAGTGCGCTCTCCAGCTGCTTTAAAAATTCGTGTCTGTTCATTTATTTCCCCCGTGTCATTTTATCCAAAAATCCCCGCCGGCTGAACCGGCAGGGAGACATCTGATGTTTCCTGCCTTCTTTCAAAATAAAGGATAACATAAACTTCTTTTGAATCCAATAGGAACATCCTTAATATTTTATTAAAAGTGTATAACGAATTTAGTGGGTTTTCAAGCTTTTTTGTTACTAACGTGTTACTAACGCGTTTAAATTAAGATGATACAATATATTC
>CAUWEA010000140.1:0-4017 GCA_963557735.1 uncultured Faecalimonas sp.
ACAAGACCAAGGATGTTACCAGTGCCACGATGCTGGTCGGGATTTTGGTAAGACCTGGCATCTCCTTAATCACCTGGACAACAATAGATACCATAAACGCCAGCACACCGATAAATGCTAATCCATAAGTTACATACTGCATAATCATTTCAATATTCATAATCTGTTCCTCCTATAAAAAACTATTTTCCTCTACGCATTTGTCGTACACATCTTTGATATTTTTAACGGCAAGCACCGCTTTATTGTTCGGAAATTCCGGATTGTTCTTGCAGAACTTCTCGTAATTGTCGATATCTTCAAGAATCTGATCGAAATGCTCTTTTGTATGTCTATTCCCTTGAACGATTTCGTCATTGAACCGTAATATCCGATACCTCCATGTGTACGCCATGCTTTCTCCATTTGACCTGCTCAGGTTGTCCATCTTGTCAGAAAGTGACTGCATCTGTGCTTTCAATTCTTCCTGGATTTCTATACTCTGCCGTCTCCATTTTGGATAGTTCTTGGATTGATCAATCACCTCTTGAATCTGTTCGTTTTGTTTATAGTCACTGATCGACTTATCCCGGAAATACCCGGAAACCTTTGAATAACACTTCCATAGGAACAAGGCAGCACTAATGATTATCACTACTTTCCCAACAGTTACATTCCCAAACAGCTCTAAAAAATGTTCCACGCCCTCACCTCTTTTCAAAAATAGATTTCTTAATACCCAGAAATCGCTATTCTGTCATGATTTCTTTCTTTTCTTCCTCCGTGATCCATCCCTTTTTCACTGCCTTTTCCAGCAAACTTACATCTTTTGTTTTTTTGTAAATTCTCTTCATTGTTTCAAACATTTACATCACCTTTCCTTCCAAAGATTCCATTACCAATGTGTCCACCGTTTCTTCTAATGCAGTAATTCTCTGCTGCGTTTCATCTGGTCGCTCTAAGCAAATGCGTATAGCTGTGCCTTTAACCGGCTCTTTTTTGGCATCAGTGCCATCTGTATAGCTTACCACTGCATCATATTCTTTTGTTACGCTCTTAAGGTTTACAAACCCTGTGTAGCTCTGGAACAATTCTCCTGTGTAATCAATTACCCAAATTTTTTCCACATTCTTCTTTTCGGAAAACAAGGTATCGAATTGCTCGATGGGAAGCTCTGCTGCTGCCAAAATATATAAAATGTTCCCCGTCTCCATAATTCCATCTGCTACAATATTTAATTCCTGGTTATTTGCCAATCTAATTTTTCCCATTTTCTTTCTCTCCTTTTCTCTGTTATTTTTTAATCTTATTAATTTTTTATGGTCTTGCTCGTATGTCTCTCATACACTTACCTCCCTATAAAACACATAATAAAAAACAGCCTACCGGCTGCCCTTTAGCATATATTCTATTTTCATTCACAAAACTCCACTTTGAAATGGAGCGATTGGAAAACACTTGGTACTAACAAGCTTGGTATAGATTTGCAGTACAGATATAACGCACATGAGGTGGAATTGCTGTACAAAGGCACCCTCAAAGAACTCAATATTTCTGGCGGAAGTGCGGGATATGACTTTCCTGCTTTGCAAAACGGTTTAAACCCCTTGACAAATGTAGAGTTTCCAATATATGCATGTGCCGGAAATAATACGGGAAAATTAACTCTTAGATGTTTTCCAACAAGTAATCCCAATACCTTTACGATAACTTCCCATACTAATTTAGTTACGACCGAAGAATATATTTGTGGGAGAGCCAGATACACGCGAGGCTAGCGGTTATAATATAATGAGATCTATACAATATAAGTAATATTGAAATTCAGCCATCCCGGATCAAGGAATTCCGTGGGATGCGCCATGATATTTCCGTTTGATAAAAAGGTTATTATGCCAACATGTCTACCTGTCATTATTAAAGGAGCATTATAGTCATAGTCAACGGGGCGATATTCTTCGGGAATCGTTGCGATAAAAGTATCCGTGTCCGCTGGCAGAGAATGTCTTAATCGAGTGTTTACGTAGGCATTTACCAGATGTCCAGATTTTCTAAATTCTATATTGGCGATAAAGTAAATCGTTTCTGCTTGTTGATGTTTAACTTTCAAAGTGGAGTTACACACTTTGTGCACTTTTACAGTTCTTCCCTGCTTTTAACCACGACAAAAAGACCTGCCGATGGCAGATCAAAAAAAATAATTTATATCCTCTCAGCGTCTACGCCGCATATTTTTCGTATGCCGCTTTTACGTTGCGTTGGGAGGTGTATACATATACCTGTGTTGTTCGGATATCCTCATGCCCTAAAATCCGTTGTACATCCAATAGAGACGCTCCACGGTCAATCATGCTTGTTGCAAGTGTCCTCCGGAATCTATGGGGGTGCGTGTTGGTCACTCCTGCCCGTTGTCCAACCTCTCGTATGATCGCTTCTATTGCATTTTTCTGTATTCTTTTGCTTCCTTTACCGACAAATAGTGCTGGGCTGTCATCGGTGCGCCCGGAAATATAGTCCCATAGATACATAGCCGCCACGTCTGTCAGATATACGGTACGTTCTTTCCCACCTTTTCCGTAAACTATCAGCTCTCTTGTTTTAAAATCTATGTCTGTAATATTTGCCCCGACTGCCTCTGACACTCTGCATCCGGTACTTTGTAGGAATCCCACCAACGCCAGTTCCCTGGCAGTCTGGCAGGAATTTTTGATCTTTTCCAACTCCTCCGTAGTAAACGGTTTCCGGATCACTTTGTCATACTTGATGTTTTTTAATGCTCTGCAGGGATTACGTGGTATAAATTCTTCCGCATGCAGCCACCCGAAAAAGGCAGATAAGCATTTGCGTATATTGTCCAGTGTCCGGTTACTGACTTTTCTGGACTCTTTATATAAAGACAAGTAGAGGCGGAGATCAAAGGTCTCCACCTCGTAAAGTCTTTTGTCCATCCTCAGTAAAAACATCTGTAGGTTACGCCGGTAATACTCTATGGTATTTTCGGATTTTCCTTCAATCCTCTTCGTTGCCAGGAACTTTTTCAGCAACCCCTCCGCCGATCCATCTCTCACCACAATCTCTGTACACCGCTCCTGCACCTCGTACTTTGCCAGCTCTGATACCAAAACTGACTGTAGCTGATCCAGTGCCACTCCCGTGATGATGCTGCTCATCGCTGCTAAAACATTGGTTAAAATCTCATTTCTCGTATCCATTCCAGATACCTCCTTTTTTCTTTCAGGATACCAGAAATATATCGTTCTTGCAGTGCGAGACTCCACTTTGAAAAGAGAAAGATTCAGTATTTCGCCAACATCCAGTGAGGTCAGTGTAAAAGTACGATTTTCATCGAAGTTTAATAAAGTTCCGACAGTAGTTGTCACACCTACGTTTCAGGGTTGGCGCTTATCTAAGCCTATTCAGGTAAGTGACATTACGACTGATGGCTTTACCGCAACGGCGTGGATAGAAAATGGCGCTACAAGCTCAGACACATGGATAACGGTCGAGTATGTAGCTGTTGCGACTTAATATTTTGTATACAAGTGTTACTCGCATAATTCGAGATGCAGCGACAGAGTGGCTTACATTATAGGATAACATCCGTTAATCAAGACCTCCTCCGTATTGTTTGAAAAATCTTGATGGACTTCTCCGTTTGTCCGGATATATACATAATGCGGATACCATTCATTTTCCACCCGGAAATACGCTGGAATTATCAGATTATTTTTAGGGCGGTGCGATCCATTCTGTATATGAATCAGACCAGTACTAATTGGATATTTACCACCATCGTTTCTTTTGAAGCCACATTGCAAATGTACGATGTTTCCAATTTTAAAGTTCAGGTTGACATTAGATACCGCAGTGACTCCTGTATAATACTGATAATTTATTTCGGTGTTTTCTACCATCGAAGTGGAGTTTTGTGCAGCAAGTTCCGCCTGTACATTCGATGCTGTTCCATCTGGTTTCGTATAAACCACCTGATCGGCGCTGGTTCTGAAGTGATGCTCATCCCATATTCCATTCTTTAAA
>CAUWEA010000141.1:0-3970 GCA_963557735.1 uncultured Faecalimonas sp.
TAAGATTTATCGGATTAGCGTTTTTAATCCATTCTCCAAAGTAAATTACAACAGCTGTACTCGTTATCGCTACCACGATACTGATGATATCCCAACAATATTTCCGGTAGATTTTTCCTACCTGATAACCAATCCCGATTATCAGCCACCCGGTTATTACGAATAAAATTGCCATGACAGTACCGGCAATCAGCCAGTACACAATCCCGGAAAGAATACTGTTAGGTATTCCACTGCTTAACTGTCCGAAAGAGTCTGCACCTGTCACAAACTCCCGAAATAAACTTCCCATTCCTTTTCCTAACGCACCGAAAAAGACGATACAGTCGTTAAGGAAAACCGGCGAAAGAATCGCAGTAAACAGTGTTGTTGTTATGCTGTACCATGCCAGTAGAAACAAGATACTTTCATAACCAATCGTCATATTTTTATATTTCTTTTCTAACTGGCTTTTACGGCTATCGCATTTTTCTTTTGCTTTCCGGTAAGCAGTACGGTCACATTTTTCACATTTCTCATAAGGCACTTTTTTCTCAACAGCTACCTCTACCGTCTTTTGGTGTGTCTGTGCATAAAGTTTTTCCTGCTCTGCTTTTTCATACTTAAATTTCCATGCCACGGCTTCTGCGTCGGCTCTTTTCCTGCTGTCTGTCTCGCTGGTCAATCGTTCCTCTGTTTGCCTTAATCTTGTCCGCAATGCTTCGATATTCTCGGCTCTGTTTTCGCTGTTCAATTTCTCGTTCAAGGTCAGCGATTCGCTTAGCTGCCTGTTTAGTTCCTGGATTGTCTGGTCTTTCTGATCCAGTTCGTCCTGCATCTGTTCGGTCATCAGCAGAAGTTCTTCCACCTGCCCGACGTTCTCTAAGTTTCTGCATTCGCTCATCGATCTCCCTCGCTTTCTCTATCTGCTGTTTAAGGTCAGCAATTCGCTGTTCTGTTTCTGCAATAAGCTGTTCTCGTTGTTCAGCTTCTGCGTTAATTCCTGCCATTGCTGATTCTCGTTTTCCAACTGTTCGATTCTGGTTTTCTGTTGCTCGATCTGTGAGAGCAGTTCTTCTGTATCTGGCAAAAGATTTAGCAGCCTGGATAATTCGCTGTTTAAGCTTTTTAAACTCTGGTTCTGCTCCTGAAAAGACAGGAGCTGCCTGTCCCGTTCCTGCAATTCCTGTACCATCTCTGCCATAAGATTCTGCTGTTCCTCGATCTGGTTTATCATTGTCTCCATCATGGGAATGACTTCCCGGCTTTCTTCTAATGTCACGCAATCGCTCCTTCCATTGTGTTAATGCACTGGATACTTTTCCAAAAGAAATCTGTATTTTATCCAGCAGTGCATTTTGTCTTTTTATGATCTGGTTTTCCTCTACTTTCCATGAAGTAGAGGATGTCTGTCCGTTTTGAAATTTCTCGTCAATTTTTCTGGCATCTGCGCCCTCATGGATCGTCGGTATCTCTAATTTTCCCTGCCTTGCATAAGAACGATGGTCAATGTGATTTTCCGTTTTCAAATGTGCATTACAGACGTTTGCCCATTCGCTCCGCCATAGCTCACAATTTTTCGGATTGTTCCACCCGGTAGCATCGGTTAATACACGTTTCCACTGTTTGCGGTTCCTTGTCCCGACTTTCTGGACTCCATTTTCATCAAGTACGGGGATTCGGATTCCATGACGGTCAGGGTTCTTTTTATCCTGCCACCAGTCCGGATGGGATTCATCCACCACAATATTTCCATTTTCATCTCTGACAAACTCCCAATCCTTGATTTCTTTGTTACCCCATGAGTGGTCTGAATTGAATGGTCGCAACGTCACCAGTAAATGCACATGGGGATTACCATCTCCTTTATCGTGGATACTCCAATCCGCACACATTCCCTTATCTACAAAGGTCTTTTGAATATATTCAGTTGTATAATCAATCTGTTCCTGTCGGCTCCATTCTTTCGGAAGTGAGAACTCAAATGACCTGCCGAGTTGTGCATCTGAACTTTTTTCTATCCTCAAGACTTCATTCCATAAACGCTGCTTCTGAAAAGTAAGTTTGAATTTTTCCAGTGCAGCATTTTGGTTATCTGCCCTTTTATATCGGACAGATTTCTGGAACCGTCTGATATTTTCAGCAGGTACATTCTGCCATTCCTGTGGTGCATTTTCACACATCAGCAGGCTGGTATAAACGACTTCTTTTTTTGAAGTATAGTAGCTGATCCTGCCTGTTTCTTCATTTTTCATCACATCGCCATTGAGATAAGCAGACGCCGATATGATGGATTTTCCTTTGCTGCGTCCAACAATCTTTACTGTATAATGAAAAATCGCCATGCTCCGTTTCCCCCATTCTGCCGTATCCGGCTTTGATTTCCGGCAGGTAACGTTTTTCCTAAAAGAAAATGGTATCTGCCGGAGCACCCTCTGCGTAAGAGTGCCCTGTGCATAACAGCCTGCATGGAATGTGCCCCTCTGGCGAAGAGTGCCTCCTGCGGCATGAGCAGGTCTGGCTGAAAGCCCCGCCGACGGAACGAGCCCGGCAAGCGTAAGCGCAGACCGGTTGCCACCTGTGGCAAACTTATACGGACGACCTCTGGTTGTCCATAAGTGCGCCCTTCATAAAAAAGCAATGAAGGGAATGGAAACTCCACTCCCTCCGGCATTACACTTCCTCCGTATTTGCAACTGGCTCTTTCTGCATTGCCTTTGAGAAGAATTTCCCATTTGCTTCCTGCCTTTTTAAGAAGCCGATCAGCTTTGGGATATCATCTTCCTCAATCGCAGAACCCAGTACCGATTCCACTGCACCGCCAATCTGGCAGAGCCTGTGTGTCCGTTTTTTGGTTTCCACATCTTTCTGACGTTTCTTCAGTTCCCGTTTCTGTGCTGCATACTGTTTTGCTTTCTCAAGGCTTTCCTGTTCTTTCTTTTCCAACTGGAGCATACGCTCCTCATAACTCTTTGTTGATCTTGCCATAAATATCATCGTCCTTTCTTTTTTTCCAAACATAAGTTTCCTGTTGTCTGTCAGACGAAGTACATGGTATAATCTGCTTGCGTGTAGGTATATCATGACTCCGGTCTGATAGAACCTTTGGCGGTTTCTTCGGGAACCGCTTTTTTAAGTTGAACCGTTTCTTGTGACTGCTTTCACATTTCCCTTATCCCTCAAGTCCCTGCCCTCGTTGGCTTCCATAAAAAGTTCCAGCATATCCGTTTTGATCAGGACTTTTCTCCCAACCTTCAATACCGGAAGTTTCTTCCACTCTACCAACTTTCGCAGGGTGTTCCTGCCAATTCCCGTATAATCAGCAGCTTCCTCAATAGATAAGGCAATCTTTCTTTGCGTCATATGACCACCTCCTTTCGAATTGCATTATGCAATTTCATTTGTGCTGTCAGTATAGCGTGTTTATATTGCTTTGTCAAGCATTATGAAATTTTTCTGCTTTTCTTAAAATTGCATATTGCAATATATTTTGTTGCGTGGTATAGTAATGACATACCGAAAAAGGAGGCACATCAGCATGAAAGATAAAGAACTACGCAAGCTGATCGGCAGCAGGGCAAAACAGCGCCGTCTGGAATTAAATCTGACACAGCCTTATGTCGCAGAGAAGATGGGAGTTACCGCTTCCACAATCCTGCGTTATGAGAATGGTTCGATTGACAATACCAAAAAGATGGTACTGGAAGGTCTTTCGGAAGCACTTCATGTATCGATTGAATGGCTCAAAGGGGAAACCGATGAATATGAAACTGATATTACGGATAAGAAAGAATTGCAGATTCGTGATGCGATGGGCGACATTCTCAAACAGTTTCCTCTTGACCTCAATAAAACAGAAGACGCTTTTTCTAAAGACTTACTGCTGTTAATGTTAAAGCAATATGAACTGTTTCTGGATTCGTTTCAGTTCGCCTGTAAAAATTACAAAGGCAGTACCAAAGATGCGGACATTGCCAAAGTAATGGGATTT
>CAUWEA010000142.1:0-3897 GCA_963557735.1 uncultured Faecalimonas sp.
CAGGTCACTGAGCTGTTCTTTGAGCATACTTTCTACCTGCCGGAAGTACTCTTTATCCAAAAACAATTCTTCCGGATTGTTCTCCCGCTCCGGCTGGATCGTGTCGATCAGACGGGAACGTTTATGCTCCTCTGACTCATCTCCCTCCTCGTAGAGAGAAACATAGGAGTTCAGCGGGATATGCTTCTTTCGTTTTGACGCCTCGATCGCGCTGTACATCTGTCTGGAAACGCACAGATCTGCAAAGCTTGCAAAAGAGGTCTCCAGCGCCGGATCATAATCCCGGACCGCCTTAAAAAGCCCGATCATCCCTTCCTGGATCAGATCATCGTTTTCGCCTCCGAGAAGAAACATCGCCTTTGCCTTCTTCCGCACAAGATATTTATATTTTTCCATAATAAAATCTGTGATCTCAGATTCTCCCGCGCGCAGAGAAGCGATCAGCTGCTCGTCTGTCATTTTCTCATATGCTGCCATTTATCCGCGCTGCCTTACAATCTCATATGCCAGCACTCCTGCCGCTACCGATGCATTTAAGGAATCAATATCTCCTTTCATCGGGATGGAAGCAATGAAATCACATTTCTCCTTCACAAGACGGCTGACACCTTCTCCCTCATTTCCGATCACAAGACCGATCGGTCCGGTCAGATTCAGGCGGTACATAGATTCGCCTCCCATATCAGCACAGACAAACCAGAGTCCTCTCTCTTTTAATTCCTCCATGGTCTTTGCCAGATTTGTCACTTTGGCGACCGGCGTATAATTTAACGCACCGGCAGAAGTTTTCGCCACCGTCGCGGTCAGACCTGCCGCTCTTCGCTTTGGGATGATCACCCCATGTGCGCCGGCAAGGTTTGCCGTACGGATGATCGCCCCGAGATTGTGCGGATCTTCGATATTGTCAAGCAGGATCAGGAAAGGATCCTCTCCTCTTTTTTCTGCAAGAGCAAACATATCTTCAATCTCAGAATATTCATAGGCGGCCGCATGTGCAATGACTCCCTGATGCTTTCCGGTCTCTGACAGCTGATCCAGCCTTTCCTTTGAGACAAAGTTTAAGATTGTATCATGTTTTTTTGCCTCACGGACGATCGTCCGGACCGGTCCGTCCTGACATCCGTCAAGGACAAATAATTTATCTACCGGCTTCCCGGAGCGAAATGCCTCCAGCACTGCATTTCTCCCTTCGATCGTCAGTGACTTGATTTCTGTATTTACTTCTTTATTCATCTTGATTCTCCTCTGTTTTCAGACTTTCCAATCCAATTTGGACCAACTCGGTCATCCGTGCCCACTTTTTCTCCAGATACAGGTATCCCATCAGCGCTTCAAACCCGGTAGCTCTCCGGTAGTCTGTCACGGATTGATTTTTTGCCGGGGAGACAGATCTGGAATTCCTTCCTCTCTTATAGACACCCAGTTCCTCCGGTGTCAGGATCCCCTGCAGTGTCCGCATCATCTTTGACTGTGCAGATGCCTGCACAAGAGCGCTCGTCTCTTTGTGCAGTTTCTGTACCTGCTTGTTTCCTTCATTGATCACGATACTTTTTATGATCAGATCATAGATACTGTCACCGATATAGGCGAGCGTCAGCGGGGAATATTCTCTGATATCAACTTCTTTTAAGGAAAATGTCTCCTGCATGCAGGAAAACAGATCCCGTTCTATGCTCTTTTCCATTTTACCCCTTCTCTTGTGTCTTCTAAAATAATTCCTTTTTCCAGCAATTCATTTCGGATCTCATCTGCGCGCTGGAAGTTCTTTGCTTTTCTCGCAGCCTGCCGTTCTTCGATCAATGCCTCGATATCTTCTGCAAGAAGTTCTTCCTCCTTCACCACGATGATTCCAAGAACATCTGACAGATGCTGGATACGCTCCAGCAATGCACTGTCATAGACTCTGGAAGATTCTATATCTGCTGTTGTATTTGCAAATTTTACAAGTTCAAAAATTGCCGCAATCGCATCTGCAGTGTTAAAGTCATCTTCCATCGCCGTCTCAAATGCAGTTACAAATTTTTCAGTATCCTGAAATTGTGTATCCTCTGCCTCTGTCATCTCCTCCGTTTTTGCATTTGCTGCAAGATATTTCAGGTTCTCCGCCGCAGTGATGATACGCTCCAGACCGTTTTTCGATGCCGCCATCAGCTCTGCGCTGAAGTTTAGCGGGCTTCTATAATGCGCACTCAGCATAAAGAACCGAAGCACCTGCAGATCATACTGTTCTGCGATCTCGCGCACTGTGCGGAAATTTCCGAGTGACTTTGACATCTTCCGGTTATCGATATTTAAAAAGGCATTGTGCATCCAGTATCTTGCGAACTCTTTTCCATTTGCCGCCTCGCTCTGTGCGATTTCATTTTCATGGTGAGGAAATACAAGGTCTTCCCCTCCTGCATGAATGTCGATCTGGTCTCCGAGATACTTTTTGGACATCACCGAGCACTCGATATGCCATCCCGGACGTCCGTCGCTCCACGGTGATTTCCAGAAAGGTTCCCCTTCTTTTTTCGGTTTCCAGAGTACAAAATCAAGCGGATCTTCCTTCTCGTCTTCTCCGGTAACAAGAAGAGATCTTCCGCCGGATCTTAAATCATCCAGATTCTTGTGGGATAACTTCCCGTAAGGTCCGAATTTTCTCGTCCGGAAATAAACAGTTCCATTTTTCTCATAGGCATATCCTTTCTCGATCAGTTCTCCGATCATCTCGATCATCCCGCCAATCTCCTGCGTTGCAAGCGGATGCGTGGTCGCCGGTCTGACATTCATCCCTTCCATATCCTTTTTGCACTCTGCGATATATCTCTGTGAAATTTCCTCTGCGGATACATTCTCTTCGATCGCTTTCTTAATGATCTTGTCATCCACATCCGTAAAATTCGATACGAAGTTCACATCATATCCTTTGTACTCAAAATATCTTCTCACCGTATCAAATACGATCATCGGTCTCGCATTGCCGATATGGATAAAATTATATACGGTCGGTCCGCACACATACATGCGGACTTTCTTTTCTTCCAGTGGCACAAATTCTTCTTTTTTCTTTGTCAGTGTGTTATACAGCTTCATCTTTCTTCCTCCTGCTCTTTTTCTTTTTTCCTTTTGGCTTCTTCTCGTCCTTTTTCTGCCCCTTTTTTATTTCATTTTCCAGGCGGCACTGTCTCAAATTCTGTTCTAACTCCGTCACCTGATTTTTCAGACGGATATTTTCTTCCTGCAATGCATGGATATCCGTGAGAACGGGATCCGGCAGATGGATCTGGTCCAGATCTGCCCGCGGGATTTTCTCACTGCCCATCCGGACAACCCTGCCCGGCACTCCGACCACCGTACAGTTCGGAGGTACTTCCTTTAAGACAACAGACCCGGCTCCGATTTTGGCATTCTCGCCGATCGTAAAAGATCCGAGGATCTTGGCTCCGGCGCTGACCATAACATTATCTTCCAGTGTCGGGTGTCTTTTCCCTTTTTCCTTTCCGGTTCCTCCAAGCGTCACTCCCTGATAGAGTGTCACATTATCACCGAGTACTGCTGTCTCGCCGATGATCACTCCGCTTCCATGATCGATAAAAAGTCCTTTCCCGATCACTGCCCCAGGGTGGATCTCTATCCCGGTCTTTCTGACGGCTCTCTGGGAGATCCACCTTGCCAGAAAATAATGTCTGTTCTGGTACAGCTTATGTGCTGCCCGGTAGTGAAGGATCGCCTTGAAACTTGGATATAAAAATACTTCTGCGGTTGTCTTGATCGCAGGATCTCTCTCCCGGATCACTTCGATTTCCTCACGGATGTAAGATATCATTCCCATCCTGCTGCCTCCTACTGCGGAATCTTGTAATAAAAAAGTGTGCTGAGCACACTCTCAGCTCCCCTGCCCCTCATTCTTGAGGG
>CAUWEA010000143.1:0-3819 GCA_963557735.1 uncultured Faecalimonas sp.
TGCTGACGCTGTTGGAAAGCGTATACCTTTGCGCTTGGTCTGGTATAAACCAAAATAATTGCCGGGCTATGACACCTGGTAATCATATACTCTAAAGAGGTTTTATGGGCAGTTGTTTCCGCTTTGGCTTCAGAACCCCCTCGCAATTCCACCCTGGTATATCTACCACATTCTTCACCGGTTGCCACGGCTTTTACACGTCTGTAAAGAGGTTGTACTGTACGACTCCCCCAGCGGACGGGTTTGTCTTTTTCTATTCTGTAATGTGTGAGGTGATGGTCTTTTGACGTTGTCACGGTGTTACCATCTAAACCCCGCAACAGGTTTTGCCCTGCTGCCGCTTCGGATTCCCTTCTGGGATTCCTTAGTATAAACATTAACATATTTTTTCCGGACATGAACGGACATTTTGAAAAAAATTATTTTTTTCTTTAATTTTCCTTTTCGAGATACCTGTCATGTGATTTTCTGCAACTGTCTTCCGTGTAAGGAATTCGTTTTTTGGGGAATCTCCGGTTCATTTCATTCGCCACTTGTCTCCACGTTAAATCATCCTCGTAATACAGCCGGAAAATCTGACGTAACTTACTACTCGGAATCTGACTTATGTAATCATCTACCAAATTCAGTGCTTCAAGAAGATTATCCTCCAAAATTCCTAATTTTGCAATTCTTTTTTTCAGCATACCTTTTACCGCATCGTATTCTGGATCCGGGAATCCCGTGATCTTGATCGGTCCTATGGTGCCATCCTTCCGGGTACCGGTGACTGTATCTGATACTACTCCTTCTTTTTTTATTTGATCTAATCTTTTTTTGGTACGGTCAATGCGGTATCTTAAATCTTTTACTTCTTGTCTGATTTCGCAATATTGGGTTAGGGCTTGCAACAAGTCCATTGGTATCACCTTCTTTTTTGGTTAAATTGCCACCATGTGAAACTCTCCAGAAGCCCGGATGGAAGAATCACCGTGACCAGGTGGGTGTGGATCTCTTTGATCCGGACAGGGACTATTTTGTATACGGGTCCTCTCTGTTCTTCATCTCGGGTGGGGAGACGCATTTTTATTACGTCTCCTTCATGGATTTTGTATTTTCTTCTTAAGTGCTCCCGCTCTGTTTCGTTATGTACGGCGGTTTCTGCCACTGGGTCTTTACATCCGCTTTTATTCATTTTGTCCACCTCCATATCCGCAAGTTTGGCAGTCGTTATTGGCGGCGCCGAAACATCCGGCGCATGGATCATAAATATAACGCTTTATGTACCATGCTGACCGCATTTTGAATTTAATCATGAGCTTGTTTAATTCTTTGCTGGTTGGTTTATGATCCATTCTTATTTCTTTGTCAACATTTAAGTTATTTGTTTCTTTGCAAAAATATACATCGTAGTACTTCTTCACTTTTTCCTCCTTACATTCTCCCTCCCAGAAAGGTGTTCATGATCCGGTCTTTCCAATCCTGCTGCCCGATCCGGTTGATCTGGCGGTTTAATTTGTATTCCATCTGCTGTCGGATCTCATCCTCTTTTCCGCGCTGGATCGCCAGCTGGGCGATCATGATGATTACATCGGCACATTCGCTCCAGGTGTTATCAGTCAGATATATCATGTTGGGGTCTCCTAAAGGGTTGCTGCCTTTGTAGAGTTCGTCTTCCAGTTCTGTTACTTCTTCAATAGCTTTTTCATATTGTTCCTTTTTGGAGTAATGATTTGCCAGGTATTCAATCTTCTTTCTCATGCTTCACCTCCATCTCAAAGATCACTGTATAAAACAGACTCATAATCTTTTTATAGATCGCTGCCTCGATCTTATATTTAAACGTCCTGCTTTTACGGTATGTTCCGCCGGTAAAGTGGTCTACACCAATCAATATTACTCTGTACAAAATTCCACCTCCAGACGCTGTCCGCAGCATGGACAATATTTATTCGGGCGGATAATTGCTCCACATTGGCATTTCACCCACATTTCTCCTCGGGGTTCCACCTTTGTCGGGGTATTTTTCTTTTTGAGCTGTTCAAATTCTTCTACAGATCCGATTTTCCAGTAACGCTCTACCTCCGCTATGATATTTAAAATTTCTTCTTTTACAGGTTCGTCCTCTACGTCATATGCTGCATACAACATAGTCATGGCATCAATCGCCGTTTTAAAGTGCTTACTCAACTGCGACTGATCTATCATGGTCTGACGGATATTCCCTTTATTTCCAATGGCTATGTTTTTGAGTAAAACCGGTAACAACTGGGATAAACCAGATATGCTCTCTTCTAAATCCTCCTGTTTTACTCCTATGATAATTTTATCTTCCACTTTTTTTCTCATGATACTCCTTTCCGGGTACCGCACAGCTACGGTACCCTTATGTATTTGTGATATATCAACCAAAAAGCCAGGTTTGTCTATTCTGTTAGGGATATCTGTTCCAGATGCTTGATGATCTTTTCTACTTCTTCGCTTCTGCAGTGCATTACCCTGAATTTCATGGTACTATTATGCCAATAAATCCCCAGATTCTTGTTATAATACGCTATCGATGGCTCTCCTTCATTTTCCTCTATTGCCGTTTTATCGATAAGATCAATAATCCTATTCTGGATCAGTATGATCTGTCCCGTATACGGGTCCTGCATGACTCTACAAGCAATTCTGCCGGACATAATAATGACATTTGTAACCAATATCTCATCCTCATACGGTGTATCATCTATCTTTTTTTGTATACGGGTGTCCTCGCTTTCGCCGTCGTTCATTTTCAGGCATTCGCCCGGTAGTGGGATTTTCCCGAATAACTCCACCAGCTGCGCTAAGATCACTTTGGGGATGTATGGCATCTGACATTCCAATTCCCAATATCCTCCGCATAAATAGAGACCACCTTCTAAGCCTGCTGCTGTAAGGCAATTGGCTTTGTGTGCTTCTTTCATCAGTTTTTTTAATATCGTTGGTTTTAAAAACATAGCGTTCTCCTTTCACAAGTAACTCTTCCGGAATTTCTCCTGGAATTCTTCTCTGGTGTGGTTCTGTTCCCAGATCGTCTGGGCGTATCGTTTAACAATTAAATTGGTTTCCTGATCTGTATGTACTGCTTTCGGACCGGTTCTATGGTGTCGGGGACAGAGGTATACAGTTAAGCCCTCTTCGGTGCTGACTGACCGGTCTGGACCCTCAAATACATGGTGTTCTTCGGCGTCCGGGTAGTAAAAATTGTTGTTATCCAATATCATGCACAAAAAGCACCGACCGTCTTTGTCCTGTAAGATACTGGGTTTTGGTTTCGGTTTTCTCTTCTTTTTCTTTCCCGGTTTCGGGAAGAGTAAATTATTTGATAGTTTCATAAATTCCTTTCTTGGCATTGTATTTTACTGCTACCGGAGTGCCGCAGTTGATACATTCAATGTCAAACATTTCTTCCGTTCGGTTGGTCATATATTTGCTTTGTTTTCCGCATTCGCATTTTATGTATACGGGTTTCAATGGTTCTTCGAATAATTCTCTGCATCCACATTCGTTGCAGCTTACTCCAATTACTCCTTTTTTCGTGCAAAAGCTTACAGTATTTCCACAGTCTGGACATTTAACGTGCAGAAAACCGGTGTATTTCTGTCTCTCATCAGGGGGGGCTGTTACTTCTGGTTCTTGTGTTTTGGGCAGTTCTGGTGGCTCTGCCTTTGGGAAGTTCAGAAGACCGTTTACCAGCGTATCAAACATCCTGCTGCTCTCTTTCTCGCTCAATTTCAGTGTGATTCTTTTTGTTTTGGTCGCGATTGTAATCATTTTTCTCTCTCCTTTGTAAATTTGTATCCTGTTATCCGG
>CAUWEA010000144.1:0-3818 GCA_963557735.1 uncultured Faecalimonas sp.
CTGTTTTTCCTCCTAGAACATTTTCTAGTCAGAGGATTCTCACAATCACCGGCAGTTATACCACTTTCTTTCTACTATTTTTAATCCCGGTCCCACTTATCGGCAAGATTCTGGATCTGTGATTCGAATTTTGCCAGATCTTTGTTCGACAATCCTTCGTTTCTGAAAATAACTTCCATAAGATGTTTGCCGGCAGATACGACTCTCTGGAACGCAGTTGCAGCGCGTGCAGCCATCGGTTTTTCCTTCGCCTTCTTCGGAACCCTTGCACCTGCAGTCAGCACTTCATTTGTCATCAGGTCGACACAGCCCCCTGAATATGGCGCCAGTGCCTGGCAGCCAAATGTTTCTTCGACTGTCTTTGCAAATTCATCCGTCACCGTATCTTCCCCGTGTACGACAAACACATGAGAAAGTTTCGTCTCAAATCCGGAAAGCCAGTTTAGCAGTCCCTGCATATCTGCATGTCCGCTGATTCCTTTCAGTGTCTCGATCTTCGCACATACTTCGATCGTCTCACCGAACAGCTTCACAGACGGCACTCCCTCGATCAGCTTTCTTCCAAGCGTTCCGACTGCCTGATATCCAACGAACAGGATCGTACATTCTTTTCTCCACAGATTGTGTTTCAGATGATGGCGGATCCGGCCTGCCTCACACATACCAGATGCAGAAATGATCACCTTCGGCCTGCTGTCATAGTTGATCAGTTTTGAATCATCGCTCGTCGTAGAGAGCTTCAGTCCCGGAAATACAAGCGGATTGATGCCCTGCTGCACAAGCTTTAATGCGTCCTCATCAAAACATCCTTTTGTATTTTTCTGAAAAACATTGGTCGCCTCGATCGCAAGCGGACTGTCGACATACACTTCAAAATTCGGGAAGTCTGACAGAAGGTTCTTCTCCTTGATCTCACGGATGAAATAGAGCAGTTCCTGCGTACGTCCGACTGCGAAAGACGGGATCACGACATTTCCTCCTCTCGCAAAAGTCTCTCGCAGAATTCTCGTAAATTCTCCGACATAATCCGGGATCTCATCTCCGTGAAGTCTGTTTCCATAGGTAGACTCGATCACTACATAATCTGCTTCCCGCACCGTCTCCGGATCTTTGATGATCGGCTGGTTCGTATTTCCCACATCGCCTGAAAATACGATCTTCTTCTCCACATTTTCCTCCCGCATCCAGATCTCAATGCTTGCAGAGCCAAGCAGATGTCCGACATCGGTAAAGCGTACCCACACGCCTTCACAAAGTTCGATCTTCTGGTCATAATCACACGGAGCAAAATACTGCAGTGCATTGACTGCATCTTCCATCGTATACAATGGCTCATAAAGTTCTGCACCAGATCTTCTTGCCTTTCGGTTCCTCCACTCTGCCTCGAATTCCTGGATATGCGCACTGTCACGGAGCATGATCTCACAGAGGTCTGCCGTAGCAAATGTCGTCACAATCTGCCCCCGAAATCCCCGCTTTGCAAGCAGCGGGATCAGCCCGGAATGATCGATATGTGCATGAGTCAGAAGCACATAATCAATCTCGCTCACCGCAACCGGAATCTCCTGATTTTCATATAGATCCGGTCCCTGCTCCATACCACAGTCGATCAGAATGTGTTTTCCGTTCACTTCCAGAAGATGACAGCTTCCGGTCACCTCATGTGCCGCACCGATAAATGTAAGTTTCATATGCAAGTCTCCTTTCTGATTGTACAACTGCTGTCGTAAAATTTATTACATTATAACATATTTAGAAATAAAATGACAGATAATTTAGACTTTTATATGATTATTTATACTTTTTTCTTTCTCCGCTACAATGACTCATAGCGCACGATCTCTCTCCGCAATCGCTGCATGATCTTCTTCTCCAGACGAGAAATATAAGACTGGGAAATCCCGAGAAGATCTGCAACCTCCTTCTGGGTCTTCTCCTCCCCGTCAGAATGATTGATCCCAAACCGCATCTCAACGATCGTTTTCTCCCGCGGCGACAGCTTCTCTATTGCTTTCCGCAGCATTTTCTGCTCGGCCTCCGTCTCCAGATCCCGGTAGATCGTATCTTCTTCTGTCCCGAGAATATCCGACAGAAGCAGCTCATTTCCATCCCAGTCCACATTTAGCGGCTCATCGATGGAGACTTCCAGCTTCGTCTTGTTATTTCTCCGCAGATACATCAGGATCTCATTCTCGATACATCTGGATGCGTACGTCGCAAGCTTGATCTTTTTTGTCGGATTAAATGTATTGATCGCCTTGATCAGCCCGATCGTCCCAATCGAGATCAGATCCTCCACGCCAATGCCCGTATTATCAAATTTCTTCGCAATGTAGACGACCAGTCTCAGATTATGTTCGATCAGCACTTTCTTTGCCTTTTCATTGTACTCTGTCGCCAGTTCCTGGATAACAGCGCTCTCCTCCTCCAGTTCCAATGGCGCCGGAAGTACCTCCGAGCCACCGATATAGTGGATCTCTCTCCTCGTTCCGATCACGATCCTGCGAAACTGCGACAGCACTCTCGCCCTGAATTGTTTTGGCAGCATTGCATTTCTTACCATTTTATACTCCTCCTAATATTCCAGGATTCAGAATCATCTGATATTCCCCATTTGTAAAACTCTCTTCCTCACATATCCCGATGAGCGGCTGTTCCACCCAGCATTCCTGCCCGTTGTGGATACACATTTTTTCCAGCCTGACGACCGGCAGCACGCCTGCTTTTGTCCCGACCGAACAGTATGGGATATAGCGCAGCGTCTGAAATTCCTGCTCCTGAAAAAATCCTCCTGCCTGCCCCCCCAGGATACAGACCGGCTTGCCGGTGACCGGATCTGACAGACTGTTTCCGGTATCCAAAAGCGCCTGCACCGTACGGCTCTTTCCAGAAGCATACATTGTAACAGTACACCGGTATCTGCCGGTTCTCTGCAGGTACAGCAGCATCTTCCAGATTCCAAGCACCAGATAATAGCTTCCGACTGCGGCTCCGAAAAAAAGGCTCCCCGTCCTCACATATGGCCGCAGCCATGTAAATACCCCTCCCATCAGAAATGCACTGGCATACAGCACCGCAAATGCTTTTAGATACTGACGCGGCTCCCGGATCTTCAGTCCAGTCCAAATCATCACTGTATTGACCGACAGATGAAGCAGCAGAAAACGGAGCAGTCCGCTTTGCACCGGAAACAGCAGAAAAGCACAGACTAAAGCTGCCCCCAGAATGCTCCCCGCGCAGATATTTCCATGTGTGGCAGTACATTTCAATATTCTGCGCACGATCAGAAGCAGCAGATAATCCATCATAAAATTCACGAGAAACAGTACATCTATGTACACTTCATAATACATTTCCCACCTCTCTTCTTCTCTCTGCCTTTGCATTTCCGTACTTTCCATTATAGTCATACCGCCCCGCAAAGTTTGTCAAATATTTGTTCCGGATCCGCAGATTTTTTCGACAATCTTTTCCTATGATTCCCCAAAAAGAAAGAAAAAGAACTATAACGCGGGGAAGCTTGTCCCTCTGTTATAGTTCTGTCTACTGTGAGCCTGTTCTATTTAAATTGTAAGTGTCATCTGTTCTGCGATCCTACTTAAACTGTAAGTCTGATCTGCAATCCTACTTCTTAAAAAAATCCGGGATCTTGATGGATTTCTCTCTGACTGTGCTTGTCGGAACACGTGGTGTCACCGGAGTTGTCCCTGCGTAAGTTCTCTGTCCGGCTGCTGTGCCCGTATTATTTCCGATCACGCTGAATTCTGGTCTTGTCTGTCTTACAGAAGATGCCGTACCTGCTGCAGATGCAGTTGTAT
>CAUWEA010000145.1:0-3781 GCA_963557735.1 uncultured Faecalimonas sp.
TAGGAGATGAAGAATATGGCAGTAAATGCAACGAGGACAGACGAGCAGATCCAGACAGTGTCAAAGCGAAAGACACTTGCAAGGATGTTCTGTTATCTGCTTGCCTATCAAAAACAAGTCGTTACAGTGCTGTTGATCATGCTTGCGTCGGTTGTCATCACGCTGATCAATCCGCTGATCATCCAGCAGGCGATCGATGTCTATATTGCGGGAGAGGACTGGAGTGGATTAAAAAGGCTTGGCATCGTGGCGGTGCTTTTGAATCTGACACTTGTCCTGCTTGTCAAAACAAGAATGTATATTATGGCAAAAGTATCCAATGAAGTTCTGCTTACCATCCGGGAAGAGCTCTACACGCATATCCAGACACTGAGCTTTCAGTTTTTTGACAGCAGGCCGACGGGAAAAATACTCGCCAGGATCATCGGGGATGTCAATTCCCTGAAAGATGTGCTGTCAAACAGTGTGACAACGCTGATTCCGGATTTTATCACTATTTTGTCGGTAGTCGGGATCATGTTTGTGAAAAACTGGAAGCTGGCGGCGGCAGCGCTTTCCAGTCTGCCGTTTATGATCATCGGAGTTGCGTTTGTGCAGAGCAAATCCCATGTACGGTGGCAGATCCACAGGAAAAAGGGATCGAATATGAATGCGTTTGTCCACGAGGATATTTCAGGCATGTATGTCGTACAGAGTTTTGGGGCAGAGAATGAGACGAAGCAGATTTTTGAAGAACTTTCAGAGGAACATAAAGATTCTTTCGTAGACGCTGTGCGCTATGCAGACGCATTTGGGCCGATTGTGGATCTCTGCTGGGGACTTGGAACGATGGTACTGTACTTTTTCGGCGTCAATATGATACTGGACGGGGCGATGCAGGTCGGAACGCTGATCGCATTTGGAACCTATATTTCGATGTTCTGGCGGCCGGTCATGAACCTCAGCAATTTTTATAACCAGCTTGTGACAAATATTGCAGGGGCAGAGCGTATTTTTGAAATCCTGGATACAAAGCCGGACCTGACGGACGCAGAGGAGGCAAAAGAGATGCCGGAGATCGCAGGCGCTGTGAGTTTTCAGCATGTGACTTTTGCTTATGAAAAAGAGAAGGCAGTACTAAAAGATGTCAGCTTCGAGATCGAGCCGGGGCAGACGGTGGCGCTGATCGGACCAACCGGAGCCGGGAAGTCGACGATCGTCAATCTGATCTGTCGTTTCTATGATATCCAGGATGGTCAGATCTGCATCGATGGAAGAGATATCAGAAAGGTTACGATCGAGAGTCTCAGAAGTCAGATGGGGATCATGACCCAGGACGTCTTTCTGTTTTCCGGGACGATCCGGGAAAATATCCGGTATGGACGGCTGGATGCCAGTGAAGAAGAGATCATCCGGGCGGCAAAGGCAGTCCATGCCCATGAATTTATTATGAAGATGGAAAAGGGATATGACACAGAACTGAAAGAGCGGGGAGCAGGACTTTCGGCAGGACAGCGGCAGCTGCTTGCGTTTGCGCGGACGATGCTCTCAGAACCAAAGATACTTATCCTTGATGAGGCGACATCAAGCATCGACACACATACAGAAATCCTTGTGCAGAAAGGAATCGAGGCACTGTTGAAGGGACGGACTTCTTTCGTGATCGCACACCGGCTGTCAACAATCCAGAATGCCGACCGTATTTTCAGGGTAGACAACGGAGGAATTTTGGAGTTAAATAGTTTTGAGGATATTTAACAGGCAGGCTTGTGAGAGTGTAAGGAGGAAGAAATGAAACAAGATACATCACAGATGATCAAAAGAGAAGAGCATCTCCCGGTCATTCTGATCGGAGAGGGGCTGCTTGTCGGGGCAGTCGGCGGTCTGATCGTACTCGCTTACCGCATTACATTGAAATACGCGGGGGAGTGGATGAATGAGATCATTGCGTTTGCAAAGCAGTCCCCGCTTCGGATGGCGGGATGGATCCTTGTCCTGATGGCGCTGGCAGTGCTGGTCGGGCTGCTTGTGCGCTGGGAGCCGATGATCTCGGGGAGCGGGATTCCACAGCTAGAAGGAGAGATGGCGGGAAAGCTGTCACAGAAATGGTGGCGGGTCCTCCCGGCGAAGTTTGCAGGGGGATTTCTCTCGCTGTTAGCCGGATTGTCGCTTGGAAGGGAGGGTCCGTCGATCCAGCTTGGGGCAATGACCGGAAAAGGAATTTCAAAATTATTAAAACGAGACCGGACGGAGGAGAAATTTCTCCTGACCTGCGGGGCGAGTGCAGGACTTTCCGCTGCGTTCCACGCGCCGCTTGCGGGCGTGATGTTTTCGCTGGAGGAAGTACATAAAAATTTCTCAGTATCGGTTCTGATCTCGGTGATGACAGCATCGATCACAGCGGATTATATTTCGTCTCAGTTTATCGGGAGTGAGCCGGTCTTCCAGTTTGATATCGGAAATGTGCTTCCGCAGAATTATTACTGGATGATCGTCGTACTCGGAGTCATTTTAGGATGTTTCGGCGCATTTTATAACTGGTTTACACTGACCGTGCAGGCAATGTATAAAAAAGTTTCGTGGCTGAATGAAGTGACAAGGCTGCTGATCCCGTTTACGCTTGCCGGAATTCTTGCTTTTACAGTGCCGGAATTACTTGGAAGCGGACATGAACTGATCGATCTGATGACGGATCATAAGCTATTACTTGGAGGGGCAGTTTTTTTACTTGCGGCAAAATTTGTGTTTTCAGCAGTCTGCTTCGGCTCCGGGGCGCCGGGAGGGATCTTTTTCCCGCTGCTTGTGCTTGGAGCGCTGACCGGAGGAATCTTTGGAATGATCGGCGTCAGTTACTTTGGCATGGATCCGGATTATATCAATAACTTTGTCCTGCTTGCAATGGCGGGTTATTTTACTGCGATTGTGCGCGCGCCGCTGACCGGGATTATTCTGATCTTTGAGATGACCGGATCCGTGAGTCAGATGTTGTCACTCTCGATCATCTCGATCGTTGCGTATATTGTGGCGACTTTATTAAAATCAGATCCGATCTATGAAAGCCTTCTGGAACGCCTGCTCGCGGGAAAAGGAGAATGGAACGAAGAAGGAAGCAGGGAGAAGATCCTGGCAAGACAGTCGGTGATGTTTGGATCCGATGCGGCTGACCACACAGTAGGGGAGATCCAGTGGCCAAAGCACTGTCTGCTTGTATCGATCCAGAGAAGCGGCAGGGAGATCATCCCGAGAGGAGATACACGGATCAGGGCAGGAGATGTTCTCGTGACGATGACAGAAGAACAATATGCCGGAGAGGTACACGATGAAGTACGGAGGATTTGTGAGGAGTAGAGTTTGCTTTATATGCAGAGCAGTTAGTCTCGGGAGGATTAACTGCTTTTTGTAATTTCAGGGATGAGATGTTCACGGCGTGGGATTGATAAACTGATTGAAATAAGGCTACCGCAATCTTACTGACTTTAGACGGTGGGTTAAGGTAGCCAAAAGTAAAAAATTGTTATATACTTACGTCATGGGAACATGGAAATCAAAAAATAGACACAAATATTTATTACAGTATCATATTATATTCGTCTGTAAATATAGAAAAAAATTACTGATTTCAAAGCAAATATCAGATGATATAAAACAGTTTTGGAAAGGGCATACATTTTGGACAGACGGCTATTTTGCTTGTAGCGTAGGGAATGTTTCAGAAGAAATGCTAAAGAAATATATAGAAAATCAAGATTAAAAAGGTGATGATAACAAATGTTAAAAGCATATAAATACAGAATATATCCGA
>CAUWEA010000146.1:0-3512 GCA_963557735.1 uncultured Faecalimonas sp.
CATACATTATACACTATTTTTTACGATTTGAGAAATTTCTTATAAAGTAAAAAAACTCCATCTCCCTAAAGAGACGAAGTTTATCCGCGGTTCCACTCTTCTGAAAATCTGCCTGTCATGGAGACTTTCACTTTCATACATGTAACGCATGCCTGCGTACCCGGCTACTTTCTTTCGCCGGATCAGCTCCCGAATGCACTTCACAGGTCCTTTCCTCAAGCGTGCTCTCAGCCGGTGACACCCTCTCTCTGTCAGTTCCAGATCTGTTACTCTTTTCGTTCTCAGCCTTTTTCCTATGATCTATACATCAGTGTATGCAATAAACGTATTTTTGTCAACCGTTTTCTTCGCAAAATGTCCCGTATCGTTTTTTTCTGCAAAATGCCTCGCATCCGCTCTGCCTTCCCGGGAAGATCTTTCGATCTGCTTCCTTAAAATCTCTGCCCGGCTAAACGATTTCGTTCAGGAACACGCGGTTCACCGGATTTATCTGCGCAAGATCTTTAAGAAGCTCCTCTGCTACCTGTTCTTTCTCCTCAGGCTCCCATCCGAAAAGGATCTGTGTCAGACATGCAATAGAAATCTGACGGTCTTTCTCATCTTTCTTGTCTTCCTTTGTGACAGAAATTCTTTCCCCATTGCTTTCCAGCAGAAATCTCCGGTTATTTCCCTCCAGGATCGGATCGGCAACTTCCACTGCAAAAGAAAACGCTTCGCTTGGACAGAGGCTTTCCAGAAACACCTCAAGATTCAGCAGTCTTGCCATGATCAGCGGTCTGTTATGCTCTTCGGAAACTGCTCCCCGGATCTTCTGTGCATCTATATTCCACCCGTCGCAGCAGACCGCATCTTCTTCTTTTGTCAGCCAGTATACGATCTGTGGAAGTATCCGCTCCTCTCCCGCCTTGAAAATCGGCTCACGGATCTCATAATGCTCCTCTTTGGCAAAGAAAAAGACGCCTGCGATCTCGCCTTCCCTCTCTGCGATACCGATCCCGCCATTCTCACTCTTCTGCTCTGCAAGCATCATCCGGTAATACTGCTCCGTGCGGACAGCAAAAACCTGATACCGCCCGCTTAATAATCCATTTGCAAACGCTGCGATCTTCCGGCAGTCCTCCCCGGACGCTTCCCGGATCACAAGATCTGCTTCCCGCCCTGCGCAGGCCATCTCCCCGGCTTCAGAAGCATCCCGGCAGGTCTCCCGCCTGCCAAAAACATTGCCGCCCTCCTGCCGGTAAATATATCTGAAGTCATAAGGACGGTAAATTTTTTCTGCCGCCGGCATTAAAAAGGTAAACGGTTCTCCTCTGTCATACATTTTCTTTAACGTCGTCCGCAAAAGAGAGCCCATAAATCCCTTTCTCCGGAAGCGTTCTTCGGTGGCCACCGCAATGATATAATGCGTGAGAAACTCCTTCCCGCCAATCCACATCGGATATGGATTCAACTGGATCATCGAACAGATCTCCTTATCCTGCTCAATCACATAAATCTCATTGTCTTTTGTCTTCACTGTATAATAATAATCAAGAAACTGCCTGGTATCTTCCGCAAAAACACGTTCCCACAGTTTTCTTGTCCTTCCATGCTCTTCGCTTTTGAGCATCCTTACTTCTTCCATGTCACATCTCCCCGGATGATTTCTGACAGCCTCCGCAGCCCTGGCAGCCTGCCGCTGTCTGCTCTTCTGCAAATACCCGGTAACTCATCGCACGCATACTCTCGATCGCGCAGATCGCCTGTGCGGAAATCCCTTCCCCACTTCCGGTAAATCCAAGTCCTTCCTCGGTAGTTGCCTTGATATTGATCTGATCTTTTTCAATCCCGAGCACCTCTGCTATATTTTCCCGCATCTTCTCTATATGCGGAAGCATCTTTGGACGCTGTGCAATGATCGTCGCATCAATATTTTCAATCAGATACAGCTTCTCCTCCAGAAGTTTCCCGACATGCCTCAACAGTTCCAGACTGGAAATCCCTCTGTACGCCTCATCCGTATCCGGAAAATGCTTTCCGATATCGCCAAGCGCTGCCGCGCCTAAAAGCGCATCCATGATCGCATGAAGCAATACATCTGCATCTGAGTGACCAAGAAGCCCTTTTTCATAAGGGATCTTCACTCCACCGAGGATCAGATCCCTTCCTTCTGTCAATTTATGAACATCATAACCAAGTCCTGCCCGCATAATGACACCTCTTTCTCTGCTCTGCCGTCCAGATCTATGATCAGCCGGCTGATATTTTTTCTGTTTCTAAGTTTTTTCTCTGTAACTTTGCCCGCAGCTGTTCTCCGTCCAATGCCTGCACAAAGGCCCTTTGCCTTATGATCTTCGCTGTGGCATCGGACTGATAGAAGCCTGCCTTCTCCGAAAAAGCTTTTCCGTCGGATTTTCTTCTTTCTCTTCCTCCTGCTGTCCCGCAGCATCCTGCTCTGCCGTTTTCTTCTCTGACGCATCCGCTGCCGACGGCGCTTTTTCTTCTTCTATTTCTATATCAGTCTGTTCTTCCTCTGTATCACTGTTGCCAGATTCCTCCATGGCGGACAGCTCCGCTTTTTCTGCTGCTTCTTCCACAGACTGCTCTTCACATTTCCGTTCTTCCGGATCCGTATCATTCTGCTCTTCTTTTCCCTGTTCTTCTGCTCTTTCAGGCTCTTCCTGCTCATTTTCCGGAACGTGATCCTCCTGGATCGTTGCAGTATCCAGGTCTTCTTCCTGCTGCGTTCTGCTTTCCCCATCATCATCTGAAAGATCCTGCAGTTCTACATGCGATTCTCTTTCGGAATCTTCTTCCACTTCTCCGGCTGCTTCCTGATCTTCCTCCGTCTCTGCTGTTAGATGTTCCTTCTTTTTCTTCCAGAATTCAATATCAATTCCATATTCCTTCAGCAGCGCTCTTCCGGAAAAATAAAGCACTGTACTTCCGACTGCCATAAAGAAAATGCTGACAAAGATCATCAGTACTTTTTCATTCGGTTCTGTCTGAAGGACACCGATCAGAAGGGAGATCCCGATATAAAGAATATACCCGCCTGCCAGTATTTTTAAAATCATCCTGCTTTTGTCATTCATCGTTCTTACTCCTCTGTTGAAAAGGCTGTTGCAAACCGGAACGCATCCTTTTGTAACAGCCTTTTCGTATTTATTTCTTTTATTGTACTTGAAAACGAATGAAACATCAAGAAAAAGAATAAAGAATCTCGCAGACGAGATTCAAAAAAATCCGAAGAAGATACTCTCCGGACTTTCCATCTTATAATAGCGGGAACAGGATTTGAACCTGCGACACCACGGGTATGAACCGTGTGCTCTAGCCAACTGAGCTATCCCGCCATATCTTTTATATAATTTTTATAAATAGCGGGAACAAGATTTGAACTTGCGACACCACGGGTATGAACCGTGTGCTCTAGCCAACTGAGCTATCCCGCCATATCTTTTATATAATTTTTATAAATAGCGGGAACAAGATTTGAACTTGCGACACCACGGGTATGAACCGTGTGCTCT
>CAUWEA010000147.1:0-3409 GCA_963557735.1 uncultured Faecalimonas sp.
CAAGCAGAAGATGAAGATGGAGGTATTATGAAGAAAATTTTTGAATTTATACAGGAAGAACTGGAAAATGCATTTGAGGAGGCAGGATATGACCGCGGACTGGGAAAGGTGACGTTGTCAAACCGGCCGGATTTATGTGAGTATCAGTGTAACGGAGCGATGGCAGGGGCAAAGACTTACCGAAAGGCTCCGATCATGATCGCAAATGATGTTGTGGCAAAGCTGCAGGAAAGCACATGTATCCAGGAGGCAGAAGCGGTTGCGCCTGGATTTATCAACCTCAGACTCAACAGAGAATTTCTTGCAGGGTATTTAAATGAAATGAGCGAAGATGCACATCTTGGATTTGAGACTGCAGAACAGCCAAAGACGATCATTGTTGACTACGGCGGAGCGAATGTGGCAAAACCACTTCATGTCGGACATCTGCGTTCAGCGATCATCGGAGAGAGCATCAAGCGTATCGGGAAATTTGCCGGACATCATGTGATCGGTGATGTGCATCTTGGAGACTGGGGATACCAGATGGGACTTGTGATCACAGAGCTGAAGAAGAGAAAACCGGAGCTTCCATATTTTGATGAAAGCTTTGAAGGAGAATATCCGGAGGAAGCCCCGTTTACGATCGGAGAACTGGAGGAGATCTATCCGACTGCAAGCGCCTATGCAAAAGAACATGAAGATTATAAAGAAGAGGCGCTCCAGGCTACATTTCTGCTTCAGAACGGGCACCGTGGATATCGTGCGGTGTGGAAACATATCATGAATGTTTCTGTTGCAGATTTGAAGAAAAACTATGGCAATCTGAATGTAGACTTTGATCTCTGGAAGGGAGAGGCAGATGCGCAGGCCTATATCCCGGATATGGTAGAATACATGAAGCGGGAAGGGTATGCACATATCGACAATGGAGCGCTTGTCGTAGATGTCAAGGAGGAGACAGATACAAAGGAAATCCCGCCGTGCATGATCTTAAAATCAGACGGAGCTGCGCTCTATGATACGACGGACCTTGCAACTTTGATCGAGCGAGAAGAATTGTACAAGCCGGATGAAGTGATCTATGTTGTTGACAAACGTCAGGAACTTCATTTTGTCCAGGTGTTCCGCTGTGCGAGAAAAACAAAGATCGTAAATGAGAACACAGACCTTCAGTTTGTCGGATTCGGTACGATGAATGGAAAGGACGGAAAGCCATTTAAGACAAGAGACGGCGGTGTGATGCGTCTGGAGAACCTGATCCGCGAGATCAACGAGGAGATGTACAAAAAGATCACAGATAACCGTACTGTATCTGAAGAAGAGGCGAGAAAAACTGCGCAGATCGTCGGACTTTCTGCGATCAAATACGGGGATCTCTCTAACCAGGCATCCAAAGACTATGTATTTGATGTAGACAGATTTACTTCTTTTGAAGGAAATACAGGGCCGTACATTCTCTACACGATCGTAAGAATCAAGTCTATCCTTGCAAGATATGCAGAGATGGAAGGAAGCAGAACCGATGCAAAATTACTTGCGGCATGCTCTGACAGTGAGAAAGCGCTGATGCTGGAGGCTTCAAAATTCAACAGTGTGATTGAAAATACACAGGAAGAACTGGCTCCGCATAAAATCTGTGCTTACATTTATGATCTGGCAAATACATTCAACCGCTTCTATCATGAGACAAAGATCCTTGCAGAGGAAGACAAAGAGCGTCAGGCAAGCTTTATCGCACTTTTGACTGTGACAAAGAAAGTACTTGAAACATGTATCGATCTGCTTGGATTTGAAGCGCCGGAGAGAATGTAGGAAGGACAAGCGGTAAAGATGACAGAAAAATTATTTTATCAGGACAGTCACAAGTGTACATTTACCGCGACCGTGCAGGAAGTCAGAAGGTCAGAGAACGGGTATGAGATCGTTCTTGACCGGACGGCTTTTTTCCCGGAAGGGGGCGGACAGAAAGCAGACACCGGGAGGATCGGCAGTGTTTCTGTACTTGATGTGCAGGAAATCGATGGAACGATCATCCATTACACAGACGGAGCTCTTGAAAAAGGAGCAGTAGTAGAAGGCTGTATTGACTGGAAGGAACGTTTCTCAAAAATGCAGCAGCATACCGGGGAGCATATTGTTTCCGGGCTGATCAACAGGCTGTATGGGTATCACAATGTAGGATTTCATCTCGGGAGCGATTCTGTGACGCTGGACTTTAATGGCGTTGTTCCAAAGGAAAAGTTACATGAGATCGAGCTGCTCGCCAACGAGGCGGTGGCAAAAAATCTTCCGGTACAGGTATTGTATCCGACAGATGAGGAACTTCAGGAGATCACTTACCGGAGTAAGATCGAGATTGAAGGGCAGGTGCGGATCGTCGTGATCGATGGATATGATGTCTGTGCCTGCTGTGCGCCTCATGTAAAGCACACTGGAGAGATCGGTCTGATCAAGCTTGTGGGGATCCAGAATTATAAAGGCGGTGTACGCATATCGATGTTGTGTGGGTTCCGGGCTCTGGAAGATTACCATCAGAAAGAAAAAAATAACCGGGAAATTGCAGTGATGCTTTCTGCAAAAGAATATGAAACAGCAGCGGAAGTGACACGGCTAAAGGAAGAACTGAACAGCAAAAAAGCAAAAATTGCAGAGCTGGAGAAGAGGATCCTGAAGCAGAAGGTGGAGATGCTGGATGTTTCTGCGGAGATCGTCAGTCTGTTTGAAGAGACAGATCCGGTCATGACGAGAGAACTGGTCAACCTTCTTCTGGAAAAAGGTGCGAAAATGGCAGTCGTCTTTTCCGGAGATGACAAGGAAGGATACCGCTATGTGCTTGGAAGCCGGGAAATGGATGTGAGAGCGGCAGGCAGACTTCTCAATGAAGCATTTCAAGGACGCGGCGGCGGAAAGCCGGAGATGGTGCAGGGAACTGTAAAAGGAAAGCAGGAGGAGATCAGAGTATTTTTGCTGCATGGACTGAAATAGAACGGCAGGGAAGAAGATCTGACAGAGAAGGCAGCTGCCATATGGCAGTGGACAAAAGAGAGGAGACCGGATGAGGCAGAAAAGTATTTTCGGGCGGGTAGCCATCCCGCTTTTGGTTTATTATGGAATATCACTTGTTGTCACAATGTTTGCAAGCGCAGTCGTCGCAGGGCTGAAGATGCCGCAGTATCTGAACGGTCAGGTGGAATATGCGCAGATGGTGACAGAGATGACAAACGAGATCTTAAAATATACAACGATCATCACCGGAGTGACAGCGCTGGTGGCAATCCCGGTATTCTGGTGGCTGTTCCATAAGGATAACCGGATCAGAAGACAGCTGGGGATGCCTGAGCCGAAGAAGGCGGGGCTGACAAAATATATCTGGATCGTGATACTTGGAATGGCGGCATGTGTGGCGCTGAACAATATTCTGACATTG
>CAUWEA010000148.1:0-3285 GCA_963557735.1 uncultured Faecalimonas sp.
TAACGCTGTGCAAGACATCCGGTCACAATAAGCGCCTTCAGCCTTCCTTCTTTTTTCAGCTCCGACATTTCCAAAATAGTCTGGATGCTTTCTTCCTTTGCATCATGAATAAAGCAGCAGGTGTTGATGACGATAATGTCTGCCTCACTTTCATCCTCTACCATCTGATAGCCTCTCGATGCCAGCATCCCCAGCATCACCTCGGTATCTACCAGATTCTTATCACATCCCAGTGATACAAATAATATATTCATCTGCTATTTTCTCCTACATATTTATTAAGGCAGATACCTATGCATCTGCCTCTGCGGTTCTATTCGTTGGAATCATCCTCTGCGATGATCTTGATCTTTCCTTTGTTCAGCTCATCAATTGCGATAGAAAGCGGCTTTTCTCCGTCTTTTGCACGGACAAGCGGCATCTCTCCTCCGATGATCTGTCTTGCTCTCTTTGCTGTCGCAAGTACAATCGAATAACGGCTGTTGACAATCTTTGTAGCCCCTTCTTCTACGTCCTGGTTTACGACTTTCATTAAGTCTGTATAAGATGGATGTAACATTCTATGATTCTCCTTTCAAATTTTCATCTAATTCTTCTTTGATCTGAGCCATGAACTGCCGGTTGCGAAAACTTCTTCTGTGCTCTCCCTGAATGATCTGGTGCATCTCCTCGATACAGGTATCCAGATCATCATTGACGATCAGATAGTCATATGCCTCCATGCCCTCAGCTTCTTCTGCGGCTCTCTGCATACGGGATTCGATCACTTCCATCGTCTCTGTTCCGCGCCCTACCAGCCGCTCTTTTAATACAGCAGCACTCGGCGGAGTCACGAACAATAACAGTGTCTCCGGGAACTTCTCTTTGACTTTCAATGCCCCCTGGATCTCAATCTCCAGAATCACATCCTTCCCTTTCGACAACTGTTCTTCCACATATGCGCGCGGTGTGCCATAATAATTATTTACATATCTAGCATACTCTATAAGTTCATCTTGTGCAATCATTTTTTCAAATTCTTCAGTTTCTTTGAAAAAATATGCCTTTCCTTCCTCTTCTCCCTCACGCGGTTTTCTCGTTGTGGCAGAAATTGAAAGTGCATAATTGTCATACTTTTCCAACAGTCCTTTCATCAATGTTCCTTTGCCTGCTCCCGAAAATCCGGAGACTACAATTAAGATTCCCTTCTGTTCCATCTGTTCTTCCTCACAATTCTCTATTCGATATTTGACAGCTGTTTCTTCTCTTATCGCATTTCTTACTCTATGTTCTGAATCTGCTCTCTCACTTTCTCAATCTCGGTTTTCAGATCGATCGCCCGGTTAGAGATCTCCAGGTTGTTCGCCTTAGACAGAATCGTATTTGCCTCCCGGTTCATCTCCTGCGCGATGAAATCCAGCTTTCTTCCAATTCCTTCGGCTTCTTCCAATGTCTGTTTCATATGTTCAATATGACTTCTCAGACGCACAACTTCCTCATCTGTACAAATCTTATCTGCAAAGATCACTACTTCCGCCGCAATTCTCCCTTCATCAATCTGTGTATCTGCAAGCAGTTCCTTCATCTTTGCTTCCAGCTTTGCACGGTAATCTGCAACGATCTCCGGAGAATGTTCTTCAATATAACCCACTTTTTCGAGCATTCCGTCTAACTTCTGAATCAGATCTGTTTTCAGATGTTCTCCTTCCACACTTCTCGTCTCCACAAACTGGCGGCATGCTCCCTCCAGCGCTTTGCTCAGTCCGTTCCAGATCTCTTCTTCATCTACGGTCTGTTCTTCCATTGTAAACACTTCCGGATATCTGGAGAGCGTTGACACACGGATGTCATTTTCCAGTGAAAACTTCTCTGACATTTCCCGAAAATACCTCAGATATTCTGCTGCCAGGAATTCGTTATATTTTAATGCGACCTGCCCTTCTGACATGTCTTCATAAGTAATAAAAATATCTACTTTCCCACGCTGCACGTATTTCTTCAAAAGCGTACGGATTGCCGACTCGAAGAAATTTAATTTCTTCGGCATACGGATATTTACATCAAGATACCGGTGGTTCACCCCCTTCATCTCAACAATAAATTTACGTTCTGACTCTGCAATCTCACAGCGTCCAAAACCCGTCATACTTTTTATCATAATCTTTGCCCTCTTTACTTTTTCTTTCGGTCTTTTTGCTAGACTTTATTATAATGGATTTACTCTTTATCGTCAATCGCAATTCTTTACCTCATACAAAAGTCATGGTATACTATTACAGAAATGTCCGGGCAGACGTTCTGCCTGCCGGTGTCCATGGAATATTTTACTTCCATCCACCTTAATACATTTAGGAAAAGAGGAATTACTTATGGCTTTTGATGGGATTACAATCGCAAATATTGTACATGAATTAAATAGAAACCTGCTCGATGGCAGGATCAATAAAATCGCGCAGCCGGAGACAGATGAATTACTGCTGACGATCAAAACACCTGCCGGACAGCGCAGACTCAGTATCTCTGCCAGTGCTTCGCTGCCACTGATTTATCTGACAGAAGGAAACAAACCAAGTCCAATGACTGCCCCAAATTTCTGTATGCTGCTTCGCAAGCATATCAACAACGGACGGATCACAAAAATCTGGCAGCCAAAACTGGAACGGATCATCCATTTTGAAATTGAACACCTCGATGAGCTCGGGGATCTCTGCAAGAAAGAACTGATCGTGGAGATCATGGGAAAACACAGCAACATCATTTTCTGCAGCGAAGACGGAACGATCATTGACAGTATCAAACACGTCTCTTCCCAGATGAGTTCTGTCCGCGAGGTTTTACCGGGGCGCACGTATTTTATCCCGGATACGATGGAGAAATCCGATCCCCTCTCGGTCTCTTTTGCAGAGTTTCAGCGGGTACTGACTGAAAAACCGATGCCGCTTGCCAAAGCGGTCTATACAAGCTTTACCGGTATCAGCCCGGTCGCTGCCGAAGAGATCTGCTATCTCTCCGGGATCGACTCCGCGATCACTCCAAGAGAACTCTCCGGGGATCTTCTGACACACCTTTACCGGCAGTTTACATTGTACTTTGAGGAAGTGTCTGCCGGACGATTTTCTCCGGCAATCTATTATCATGGTGCGGAACCGAAGGAATTCAGTTCGCTTCCCCTGACACATTTCTCCCAGTATATCCGGAAAGAATACGACTCCATCTCACGCCTGCTGGAAGACTATTATGCAGAGAAAAATACTCTGACCCGTATCCGTCAGAAATCTGTTGATCTGCGCCGTGTTGTGCAGACTG
>CAUWEA010000149.1:0-3222 GCA_963557735.1 uncultured Faecalimonas sp.
TATGTATGCGATGTGTCGCTCTATCTGCACAATGCGATCAAAGAAGGAAAAGAGATTCTCTTAGAGGGACAGCTCGGTTCCCTGAAGGATCCGGATCACGGAATTTATCCGATGGTAACTTCCTCCTCTACGCTTGCAGCATACGGAGCGATCGGAGCAGGGATTCCGCCATATGAGATCAGACAGATCATCACTGTCTGCAAGGCGTACTCAAGCGCAGTCGGAGCAGGAGCATTTGTCAGCGAGATCTTCGGGGAAGAAGCAGACGAGCTTCGCAGAAGAGGCGGAGACGGCGGTGAATTTGGGGCGACGACCGGACGCCCGAGACGTATGGGATGGTTTGACGTAGTTGCCTCTAAATACGGATGCAGACTTCAGGGAACGACCGATGTCGCATTCACTGTGCTGGATGTACTTGGATATCTTGAGGAGATCCCGGTCTGCGTTGCTTACGAGATCGATGGAGAAGTCACAACAGAATTTCCTCCGACTTATCTTTTGGAACGCGCAAAACCGGTTCTGGAGACACTTCCGGGATGGAAATGTGATATCCGGGGAATCAAAAAATATGAGGATCTTCCGGAAAACTGCCGCAGATATATCGAGTTCATCGAAGAGAAGATCGGATATCCGATCACAATGGTTTCCAATGGACCGGGAAGAGATGAGATCATCTACCGCTAAGAAGTGCTGCGGTCCGTAAAATAGAAAAAGAACATGCCAGAAAGCATATATGCTCCTGCCAGAGGAGACGGGGCTTTCGGGCATGTTCTTTTTGTTACAGCAGCTGGATCTTATGCTCTTCTGCAAAACGCAGTGTTTCTTCGGTCCAGATTGAAGACTGTACTTCTCCGATATGGGCTTTTCTGAGGTAGAACATACAGATGCGGGACTGGCCGATCCCGCCGCCTACGGTGTAAGGGAGTTCTCCGTTCAGAAGTGCTTTCTGAAAGTCCAGACTGGCGCGGTCTTCGCAGCCGGAAGAGAGTAGCTGCCGTCTTAAGGCATCTTCATCGACGCGGATTCCCATGGAAGACAGCTCAAGCGCCACGTCCAGAACCGGATAGTATACGAGGATATCCCCGTTTAATTCCCAGTCGTCATAGTCAGGCGCACGCCCGTCATGAGGTTTCCCTGAGCGGAGCGTCTTTCCGATCTGAGAGAGAAAAACAGCTTTCCGCTCCCGGGTGATGGCATACTCACGTTCTTTTGGGGAAAGATCCGGATAGAGATCTTCCAGCTCCTGCGAAGTGATAAATGTGATCTCATCTGGCAGAAGCGGTTCGATATAATTGTATCTGCGCGAGATAAATGCTTCTGTTTCTTTCAGGGCACTGTAAACCTTTCGGACGGTATAGCGCAGTGTCTCTGTGTTCCGCTCTTCTTTGGAGATGATCTTTTCCCAGTCCCACTGGTCTACATACAGCGAATGGAGATTATCTGTATCTTCGTCACGGCGGATCGCACTCATATCGGTGTAAAGCCCTTCGCCGGAGTGGAAATCATAGCGCTTCAGCGCGTAGCGTTTCCATTTGGCGAGAGAGTGGACGATCTCCGCGGGAGCATCATTCTGCTCCCGGATGCCGAAAGAAACCGGGCGCTCGGTTCCGCTCAGGTTATCATTGAGTCCACTTTTGGGTTTCACAAAAAGCGGGGCGGATACGCGGGTGAGGTGTAAAGATTTCGCGAGGGCGCGCTCAAAGTGGTCTTTGACTTCTTTGATCGCAACTTCTGTCTCGCGGATCGTGAGCGGAGCATGATAATCTTCGGGTAAAATAAACTGTTCCATGATACAACAACCTTTCTGTCAGAATATTGATTTTGTTCTGTTGATTAGATTCAGTGTAGGAAGCGGAAGCAGAAATGTCAAGGAAAACAGAAAGAATCTTGGAAATTCCATCAGAAATTCTTAATAATTAGATTAGAAAGGCTTTATAGATCTGTCATAGGGATGTCACAAATTCCGTTTATAATAAAAGCATCAGGTGAAAGCCTGAGGAAAAACAGTGAAAAGCGACATATTTTCCGGGAGCATGGAATAGAATAATAAAGTTGACAGAAAAGAATAAAAAGAAGCAGAGAATGGAGGTATGACAATGCTGACAAAGAGAAGACATAATCCGCAGGAGGTCATCTCAATTGAAGAATACTTAAATAAACGCCAGCAGATCAGGGAACAGGAAGAAAAGAAGAATATACCGCAGAGTTCGATAGAAAAAAACTCTGCGCTGATGCTGGCAGAGCTTTATATATAAGACCGGAAGCTCTTATTGTTCTTTCTGATCAGGATCTTCATCCTTTTTGGAAAGGCGGTGGAAGAGCATTGCAGCGTATAAAAATACCGGGAGTATGATGGTTGCTGCAATAGAAGCTTTCAAAAGATCAAGAGACTGGGAACGGTCAAAAAAGGCGAAGATAAGTGTGCTCCCATAGAGGATGCAGAGTAAAATGACACCTGCCAGTGCAAAAATCCGTTTCAATTTTTCCATAATACGACACTCCGTTTCTAAACAAGATATTTGCTCTATTATATAGGAAACCGGGAGAAAAAGCAAATCCGGAAAAGCAGCCAGAATAGAAAGCAGGTTCCTCGGATGCCGTAAATTCGGGGAAAAGCGGGTAAATATCGAAAAGTGTTTGAAAAGAGAGGAAAAATAGTATATAATAGGACGTACGAAATCACATACAAAGGAGTATTGGTAGAAATGAGTTTATTAGAACAATGGAGAGCAACTGCGTATTCGCAGGAGATGGATAAGACACAGTTACAGAAGTTCTGGACAACATATTTCCAGATTGAGAGAGGGATCTACGAACAGCTTCTTTCGAATCCAGATGAGGAAGTGAGAGGAACTGTAAAAGAATTGGCAGAGAGATATCATGTGGAAGTCTTTACCATGGTAGGATTCTTAGACGGGATCAACGAAAGCCTGAAAGTGGAGAACCCGATCGAGACGATGGAAGAAGATACGATCGTGAATCTGAACTTTGACAAAGAAAAATTATACAAGAACATGGTAGATGCAAAGGCAGACTGGTTATATGAACTTCCACAGTGGGATGAGATCTTCACAAAGGAAAAACAAAAAGAACTTTACAGAGAGCAGAAAGCATCTGGTACGATCCGCAGAGAGAAGAAGATCGGAAGAAATGATCCATGTCCATGCGGAAGCGGTAAGAAGTATAAAAAATGCTGTGGAAAATAGTAGTCCGGATCAAGAG
>CAUWEA010000150.1:0-3141 GCA_963557735.1 uncultured Faecalimonas sp.
ACCTTTTCTCTGTGGTCCGTCAAGTGTCATCTGATCACCTGTGTATGCGTGGATTGTACACATAATTCCGGATTTGATTGTTGCTAATTTGTTTAATGCGTCAGCCATTGGTGCTAAGCAGTTTGTTGTACAAGATGCTGCAGAAATAACTGTATCTTCCGGTTTTAATGTGTCATGGTTTACGTTGTAAACGATTGTTGGAAGGTCATTTCCTGCTGGAGCAGAGATAACAACTTTTCTTGCACCTGCTTTGATGTGTGCTTCTGCTTTATCTTTTGAAGTATAGAATCCTGTACATTCTAATACAACGTCAACACCGATTTCTCCCCAAGGAAGTTCTTCAGCGTTTGCTTTTGCATAAATTTTGATTTCTTTTCCATCTACAGTAATTGAATCTTCTCCTGCTGTTACTTTATCTGCTAAAGCATATTTTCCCTGAGATGAATCGTATTTTAATAAGTGAGCTAACATTTTTGGAGATGTTAAGTCGTTGATTGCAACTACTTCATATCCTTCTGCTCCGAACATCTGTCTGAATGCAAGACGTCCAATACGTCCAAATCCATTAATCGCTACTTTTACTGCCATGATTAATTCCTCCTAAAGTTTCTTAAACTATTATTTGTATTTGATAATTCCTTAACTTTGTTAAAGATTCATCAACCTTTATTTATTGTACTAAATCCGCACAGAAAATTCAAGTCATATTTACAATTTTATGGAAGTTGTTGAAAAACGGGCTTCCTGCCTTTAAATTCTGTATAATATCGAAATCCGCAGCTGTGCAGTATCTCGCCCACAAGCCCGAATTCATATGCAAGATGCTCCGGTCTGTGTCCGTCTGAACCGACTGTAACGATCTCTCCTCCAAGTTCCCGGTATCTTTTTAAAATGTCCGGGTGGGGATGCGAGAAACCAAGCCCGTACTTATATCCTGCCATATTCAGTTCCAGCCCTTTCCCCCGTCCGATCAGCTCCCGCAGGATCTCGTCGATCAGATCTGAAAAAGCGGTGTATGAATAATTCTCTGCACTTTTTCCATAACGCACAATATAATCCAAATGACCCAGCACATCAAATTCTGGGACTGCACGGATATTTTCCAGTGTTTCCAGAAAAGCGGCTTCATATGCCTCCCGCTCTTCTCTTTTTTCAAAGAACTGCGGATAATAAGGATCTTCTGACTGGATCACATGCACTGAACCGAGTACAAAGTCAAAGGGATAACTGTTTACATATTCCTTATAATAGCCACCCAGGTGCGGCTGGAGACCAAGCTCCACACCAATCCGCACATCGATAACATCCTTGTATCTCTTCTGAAGACGCTTCATTGTCTCAAAATAAGCTGCGGTGTCAAATGTAAACGAAAGAGGTCCCGCATGATAATCTTTATCCTGATGGTCTGTAAAACAGATCGTGCGAAGCCCTCTTCTGACTGCTTCCCGGATCATCACTTCCGGTGCAGATTCCGCATCAGAAGAAAAGTCCGAATGTACATGAAAATCTGCATTCATTCTTCTCCCTCCAATTTTATTTTCCTTTCGCAAGTCCGGATGCGGTCTCATCTCTATAAGATTGTACCGCCTCCGACCACGTATTCTCCATCATAGAAAACAACTGCCTGCCCCGGTGTGATTGCTCTCTGCGGTTCTTCAAAAGTGCAGGTCACTTCATCTTCCCCGGTCTTTTCGATCGTGCACCATGCACCTTTGTGATTGTACCGGATCTTTGTCCATACGCGCATCTTTCCATTCAGATCTTCTATAGACATAAAGTTCAGCTGATTTGCTCTCAGTGTATCCGACATGGAGTCTTCATTGCTTCCGATCACAACCTCATTTGTCTCCGGGCGGATCTCAAGCACAAAGGCCGGATGTCCAAGAGACAAACCAAGTCCTTTTCGCTGTCCGACTGTATAGTGAGTGATCCCTTTGTGTCTTCCAAGTATTTTCCCATCAAGGTCTACAAAATTTCCTTCCGGAATCTTCACCGATGCTTCCTCTTCAATAAAAGAAGCATAATCTCCATCCGGGACAAAACAGATATCCTGACTGTCCGGTTTATTCGCGATTCGAAGGTTGATCTTTTCCGCAATCTCTCTGACCTGGTCCTTCGTATACTCTCCGACCGGCATCAGCGTACGCTTCAGCTGATCCTGCGTCAGATTATAAAGAGCATATGTCTGGTCTTTTGCAAGCGTTGCCGAGCGTTTTAATGTATAACGCCCGTTCTCCAGCTGTACCACTCTTGCATAATGACCGGTGGCAATATAATCGGCGCCGATGTCCATACTTCTCTTTAGCAGCGATTCCCATTTCACGTAACGGTTGCAGGCAATACACGGGTTCGGTGTCCGGCCGTTCAGATATTCCTGCACAAAATAATCAATGACTTTTTCTTTAAACTCCTTTTTGAAGTTCATCACATAGTATGGGATTTCAAGCGCTGACGCAACACGTCTTGCATCATCGACTGCACTGAGTCCGCAGCAGCCTCCGTTTTCCTCCTCAACAGCGCGGTCCTCATCCTGCCAGATCTGCATCGTCACACCGATCACATCGTACCCCTGCTCTTTGAGAAGATACGCTGCGACGGAAGAATCCACTCCGCCCGACATTCCTACGACTACTTTTTTCTTCATCTAAATTCCTCCCGCCCGGCAGATGCCGGGCTACATCTTTCTATGCGGATTAGTATTCTTCCTCATCCTCTTCATCTTCATGGATATCTGATTTTGGTTTTGTCAGTCCCTCGATCTTGATCCCGTTTTTCTCTGCATAATCCCAGAGCGCTGCATGGATTGCTTCTTCCGCAAGAAGAGAACAGTGTACTTTTACCGGCGGAAGTCCGTCGAGCGCTTCCATCACCGCTTTGTTTGTCACTTTCAGTGCGTCATAAATGCTTTTTCCTTTTACAAGCTCTGTTGCCATACTGCTTGTGGCAACTGCTGCCCCGCATCCAAATGTTTTGAATTTTACATCACGGATGATCTGGTCATCATCAATGTCAAGATAAATTCTCATAATATCTCCACATTTTGCATTTCCGACTGTTCCTACCCCGCTCGGGTTTTCTAATTCTCCTACATTTCTTGGATTCTGAAAATGATCCATAACCTTCTCTGTATACATAGCTTTG
>CAUWEA010000151.1:0-3140 GCA_963557735.1 uncultured Faecalimonas sp.
CGGAGGATATTATCATACGAGGAATGGCAGAGAGATGATTTCTCTGTCCAGACCAAACCATGCGGGTGTGGAGGCTGTAAAAGTTCTGAAACAACAGGGAAAGCAGGTGACTGCAAGGGCGCTGCGTTCTCTGGAGAAAGGGGATGTACTGGAGATGCCGGACAAAAAGGAGACATATACTGTCGGACAGAGCGTTGCCGAAGGGCAGAAGCTGTCTTTTGTGACACACCAGCGTCAGAAGATCAGTGATGGGATGTCTCTATACCGCACGCGGAATGAAAAACTGCTCTCACAGATAAAAAACGACATTTTTCGAGAAAAAGTGCAGGAAAAAATTAAGGGGAATTTAATTCTTTCTCCGGGAAAATCTGCTATACTACAATTACAGTGGAAACATATTTCCGTGGAAGTAGATGGAGCTGTGGCAGAAATTCCACAGAATGCACCTCTGGATGTATCGCGGATTGAAAAACAGATGAAGAAGACTGGAAATACACCATTTCAGTTTGGACAATTCCATGTGCAGATGACAGAGGATGTGTTTCTTCCGATGCAGCAGCTAAACGAGCTGAGAAGAAAAGGACTGGATGCACTGGAGGAGAAGATCGTGACACAGTATCGAAGGACTGTTTCCGGGGATCCGGGAGAGAATCCGAATGCAGGGAATGTACTGCTGTCATCTGACGTTAAGAAAGATCCAAAACTGCACGGGAGGTCAGAAGATTTTGTCTTTTATGCGTATGCAGAGCAGGCATGCCAGCTGCATGCGATCGCGGAGGAATCCTGGATCCGCCGGGTCTATATCGACTGCAATCTGTTTCCAGATATTTTAAAACATCCGGAGATCCATCAGGTCACAGAATTTCTGCATCGAAGTGGAAAAGAAGTCTTTCTTGCAATGCCGCATATTTTCAGAGAGCGTACAAGAAAGCATTATGAGCGGGAATATGAACTGCTTTTACCGTTATTTGACGGGGTGCTTGTCAGAAATATGGAGTCGGTGCAGTTTTTGCGGGAACATGCCTATCCAAAGACGATCGTGGCAGACCACCATATCTACCAGTTTAATCATTACGCAAAGGAATTCTGGAAGCAGTATGTATCGGAGCTTTCTGCACCGCTGGAACTGAACTGGCATGAACTTCTGGATACGGGCTGCGGGGATATGGAACTTTTTGTCTACGGTTATCTGCCGATGATGGTCTCTGCCCAGTGCGTGCAGAAGACGACTGCCGGCTGTATGCACCAGACCGGATTTCTGACGATGAAGGATCGTTGTCAGAAAGCATTTCAGGTAAAAAACTGCTGTGATGAGTGTTATAATATCATTTATAATACAGCGCCGGTTGTCCTCACAGATCAGAAGCAGGAGCTGGAAAGACTGGCGCCGTCTGCATTGCGTATGGCATTTACGCTGGAAGATGAAAGGCAGACAAGGCAGATCCTGAAGTTGTATCAGGATGTGTTTATCAAAGGCAGGGAAGCCGGGACACTTTCATTTGAATTTACAAGAGGACATTTTAAAAGAGGAATAAAGTAGGTGAAGTATTGGTAAATATTATAGTTGAATTTTCAAAATATCTGCTGATCATTTTGATGACGGTATATACCTATTCGTGTTTTTCGGTATTCCGCTATGAATACGAGGAGGACAGACAGCAGATCCTGCTGAGGCAGAATAAGCTGATGTTCTCCATTCAGTTTATTGCATATGGGGTCATGTATCTGAAGACGGGGAAACCGGAGGTCATTTTTTTCTATGTGGCACAGGTGATCCTGTTTCTTGCAGTCATCGCTCTTTATACGATCATTTATCCAAATGTATCAAGAGTTGTGATCAATAACATGTGCATGCTTTTGTCGATCGGCTTTATTATGATCCTGCGTCTGGATACAGAGAAAGCGATCAAGCAGTTTATTTTTGTCGGAATATCCATGGTGCTAAGTCTGATCGTTCCGGTTGTGATCCGGAAGATGAAATCGCTGGCGGACTGGACTTATATCTATGCGGGAGTTGGGCTTGCCGCACTTGCACTTGTTGCAGTGTTCGCGGTGACATCCGGAGGTGCTAAACTCGGCTTTTCCATTGCGGGGATCAGCATCCAGCCGTCAGAGTTTGTGAAAATTTCATTTGTGTTTTTTGTGGCGGCAAGTCTGAAAAAATCGACAGATTTTAAAAATGTCGTGATCACGACTGCAATCGCGGCCGCGCATGTGCTGATCCTTGTGGCATCTACCGATCTGGGCGCGGCGCTGATCTTGTTTGTCGTGTATCTGATCATGCTCTATGTGGCGATCAAGCAGCCGTTGTATCTGTTTGGCGGAATGCTAGCGGGAAGCGGGGCGGCAGTGATCGCCTATCAGATGTTCCGCCACATCAAAGTTCGTGTATCTGTGTGGAGGGATCCGTTTGCAACGTACGAGACCGGAGGGTTTCAGGTGGCACAGTCATTGTTTGCGATCGGAACCGGAGGATGGCTTGGGATGGGACTTTGCCAGGGCTCGCCGGAGAGTATCCCGGTAGCGGCGGAAGATTTTATCTTCTCTGCGATCGTGGAGGAACTGGGGCTGATCTTCGGATTATGTCTGATCCTTGTATGTGTAAGCTGCTATATCATGTTCTTAAATATTGCGATGCAGCTTAGAAACAGATTTTACAAGCTTGTCGCACTGGGACTTGGAACCTGCTATATTTTTCAGGTATTTCTGACGATCGGCGGTGTGACAAAGTTCATCCCTTCTACGGGGGTGACTCTTCCGCTTGTCAGCTACGGCGGAAGTTCTGTGCTAAGTACGCTGATCATGTTTGCGATCATTCAGGGACTGTATATTTTAAGAGAAGATGAGGAAGAGATCATTGAGAGAAAGAAAGCAAGACAATTACGAGATGAGAGAAGACGGGAATCGTTCCAGAAAGAGACAAGAAAAAGAAAGACGAAAAAAGAAGAAGGCTACAAACAAAGAGTTCGCTAGAGTGACTTATTTATTTGTGACACTGTTTCTTGTCCTGATGGGATATATCGTATATTTTAATGTGGCAGAGAGTGAAAAGATTATTAACAGTCCATATAATACAAGACAAGATACATTCTCCGACCGTGTTGTGCGGGGAGCGATCCTTGACAGGAACGGGGAAGTAC
>CAUWEA010000152.1:0-2886 GCA_963557735.1 uncultured Faecalimonas sp.
TTCCGGTGGTATGCGTCAGCGCGCCGCCCTGATCCGCACACTGGTCCTCGATCCGGATCTTCTGCTACTCGACGAACCGTTCTCAGCGCTGGATTACCAGACCCGCTTAACGGTCGGGGATGATATCGGACAAATTATCCGGAAAGAAAAAAAGACAGCGATCCTTGTCACGCACGACTTATCAGAAGCGGTCAGTCTCGGTGACCGGGTCATCGTCCTCTCCGCCCGCCCTGCCACCATACGACAGACGATCCCGCTTCATTTTGAGATGGAGGAAGATACTCCGCTTCTCCGACGAAATACACCGGAGTTTAAAACGTATTTTAATCTTGTCTGGAGGGAATTAAATGGAAGCGAATGAAATTTCCGTAAAACAACAGGAATTTTTAAAAGTCAGACAAAAACACCGCATCACAGTCTCTGTATTCCGTGTCCTGATCCTGGTCCTCTTTCTTCTTGTCTGGGAAATCAGTTCCTCAGCGGGACTGATCGACTCGTTTATTTTCAGCAGTCCGTCAAAAATCGTCCTCTGCTTCTGGAATATGGTGCTGGACCAAAGTATCTTTCTCCATGTTGGCATCACCGTATATGAGACGATCGTAAGCTTCCTTCTTGTAATTCTCATTGGTCTGCTCTGCGCGGTCCTTCTCTGGTTCAGCCCGAAGCTTTCCGAGATTATGGAGCCTTACCTTGTCGTGTTAAACAGCCTGCCAAAATCAGCGCTGGCTCCGCTCCTGATTGTATGGCTCGGAGCCACACGCACTACGATCATTGTCGCCGGAATGTCTGTGGCGATCTTTGGAAGTATTTTAAATCTGTACACAAGCTTTCAGACCGTCGATACGGAGAAGATTAAGCTGATCTACACGCTGCACGGCAACCGGCTGCACGCTCTCACCAAAGTCGTGATCCCCCATTCCATTCCGGCGATCATCAGCAATATGAAAGTAAACATCGGACTTTGTCTCGTCGGCGTTATCATCGGAGAATTTCTGGCAGCGCGGAATGGACTTGGATATCTGATCATTTACTCCAGCCAGGTCTTTAAACTCGACTGGCTCTTAATGTCCATCGTCCTCCTCTGTATCCTTGCAATGTTCTTATATGCCTGCATCAATCTGATTGAAAAACTGTACCTCGGAAAACACCGTTCCTGATCTCACTTACTTTCAGCCCGCCCTTCTTCCTGCCCGCATCATTAAAACAAGGAGGAAACCTCTCATCTTCTGAGAATGTTTCCTCCTTATTTTGCGTCTTTATTTTTCTGTGCGCTCCAGCGCTTTTGTCTTCCATTTTCCCCGCTTGTAAAAATAGAAGGTGATCAGAGCACCAAGCACCCAGGAGCAGAGCAGCGAGATAAATACACATTCACTCCGTCCGTTTGGAAGTTCCGGCGTTCTTGTAAGCCAGGAAATCCCGTAAGCAACCGGAACACGGATCAGTACGGTTGTCACAAGAGAGATCCACATCGGTGTCATCGTATCGCCGGCGCCGCGCATGACACCGGACAGACACTGTGTTGCTCCCATCGCAATATAGCCGACTGCAAGGATCCGCATCATCCGCATGCTGAGATCGACAAGCTCCTCTGTCTCCGTAAAAATCCCCATCAGATATTTTCCAAAGATTAAAATCAATCCCGTAATGACCGCAGAGACTCCCATTGCGATCAGTGTTCCCTGCTTTGCACCCTGATTGATACGGTCATGCTTTTTTGCTCCTACATTTTGTCCGGCATAAGTCGTCATCGCAGTTCCAAATGAGAAATTCGGCATCATCGCAAATCCGTCCACACGCATGATAATTACATTTGCCGCAATAAACATTTCTCCAAAACTGTTCGTCAGTGACTGTACAATGATCATTGCCATGGAAAAGATTGCCTGCGTGAGTCCGGATGGAAGTCCCAGCCGGACGATCTGCATCGTATGTTCTTTGCTCATCTTCAGATGATGTTTATGAAACTCAAAAATCTCCTTCATATGCATCAGCTTCCACAGGCAGAGCGCGGCAGAGACAAACTGGGCGATGACTGTCGCAAGCGCCACTCCTGCCACTCCCATATCAAACACTGCCACAAACAGAAGATCCAGACCGATATTCAGCACAGTCGCAACAAGCAGATAGATCAGCGCTGACACAGAATCCCCAAGTCCCCGCAGCACACCGCTTAAAATATTGTAATATGCCATCCCCGCAACTCCGACCATCATGATGATCAGATAGGAAGTACACCAGTTGATAATGCTGTCCGGTGTATGGAGCATCTTTAACATCGGCCGCACAACAAATGGAGAAATGACCATCAGAATCAACGCGACGATCGCAGTCAGCGTCACACAGCCTCCGATCGTTGAGGACAGTTCTTCTCTCTCCTTTGCACCAAAATACTGGGCGACCATGATACTGACCCCGACTGAAATCCCGATAAACAATACGATCAGAAGATTCAGGATCGGACTGGCGCTCCCTACCGCCGCCAGTGCATTGTCACCGACATAGCGGCCCACGATGATGCTGTCCACCGTGTTATACAGCTGCTGGGCAATATTTCCGATCAGCATCGGGATCGTAAACAGCACGATCTTTTTCCACGGAACGCCTTCCGTCATATCAGTCGGCGCAAATAGTTTCTTCCACATTTGTTTCATTTCCCACATTCCCTCTTTCGTCTCATTTTCTTAAGACACGTTTCCATGTCTTCCCACTTTTCCCATTTTTCTATCACATTATAGCATCTGTACAGAATCATACGGAATTTTTGCAGGGCAAACAGATACCTGTGTATAGCAAAACAGATATAGACCTGCATCTATATCTGTCTTTTCCTCAGCTGAAAATCGGACTTGAACCGACGACCCCTTCATTACGAGTGAAGTGCTCTAC
>CAUWEA010000153.1:0-2824 GCA_963557735.1 uncultured Faecalimonas sp.
CCTCAAGAATGAGGGGCAGGGGAGCTGAGAGTGTGCTCAGCACACTTTTTTATATCAGAGAGTCTGGAATAATAGCTTTTGGCAGAGGAAAACAAAAAAGCCCGGCGCGAGAGAAAGAGAAAAAAGAAAGGAACGTACGAATGGAAAAATTATTATTTACTTCAGAATCAGTAACCGAAGGTCATCCGGATAAGATCTGTGACCAGATTTCAGATGCGGTGTTAGATGCGCTGATGGAGCAGGATCCGATGAGCCGTGTGGCATGTGAGACAGCGATCACAACAGGACTTGTGCTTGTTATGGGTGAGATCACAACAAATGCCTATGTAGACATTCAGAAGATCGTCAGAGATACGGTAGATCAGATCGGATACAACAGAGGAAAATACGGATTCGATGCACATACTTGTGGTGTGATCACAGCAATCGATGAGCAGTCCTCTGATATTGCAATGGGTGTGGACAAAGCATTAGAAGCAAAAGAAAACAAAATGTCAGACGAGGAGATTGATGCAATCGGAGCTGGAGATCAGGGAATGATGTTCGGATATGCTTCGGATGAGACAGAAGAACTGATGCCATATCCGATCGCACTGGCACATAAGCTGACATTACAGCTTACAAAAGTCCGCAAAGACGGAACACTTTCTTACCTCAGACCAGACGGTAAGAGCCAGGTGACAGTAGAGTATAATGAAGAGGGCGTTCCGGTACGTCTTGACGCGGTTGTATTATCTACACAGCATGACCCGGATGTGACGCAGGAACAGATTCACGAGGATATTAAAAAATATGTATTTGATCCGGTACTTCCAAAGGAAATGGTAGATGAGAAGACAAAATTCTTCATCAACCCGACCGGAAGATTCGTGATCGGCGGACCACACGGAGACAGTGGTGTGACAGGACGTAAGATCATCGTAGATACTTACGGTGGAATGGCACGTCACGGCGGCGGAGCATTCTCCGGAAAAGACTGTACAAAGGTAGACCGCTCTGCAGCATACGCAGCACGTTACGTTGCAAAGAACATCGTTGCAGCAGGAATCGCAAAGAAATGTGAGATTCAGCTTTCTTATGCGATCGGTGTGGCTCATCCGACATCGATCATGGTAGATACATTCGGAACTGGAAAACTTTCTAACGAGAAGTTAGTAGAGATCATCCGTGAAAACTTTGATTTAAGACCAGCAGGAATCATCAAAATGTTAGATCTTCGTCGTCCGATCTACAAGCAGACAGCAGCTTACGGACACTTTGGACGTAACGACTTAGATCTTCCATGGGAGAAACTGGATAAAGCAGAAGAGTTAAAGAAATATTTATAAGAGACTTTGCTCATCAGATGCGCGTAAGGCAATGCTGCTTTTAGCATCTGATGAGAAGCGAAAGGCTGCTCCACAGATAGGGGAAAATCTGTGGGGCAGTTTTTGCGTTCAGGTAAAGTTTAGAACCGTTTTGGTTGTGGAATGCAGATAGAAAATAATAAACAGAAGTCGAACATAGTTGTGATTTATTTTGATTTTTTGTATGATGAAGAAAGAAGTTTAGGAAGATGTGCAGCACATCAGTCAGGAGGAAATACGATGATTCTATATTTTACTGGAACCGGTAACAGTAAATATGTTGCCACCAGAATCGCGAAAGAAATTGGAGAAGAAGCCTATAATCTTTTCTCAAGAATAAGAGAGGACGATCATTCACAGTTACATTCTGAAACACCGTGGATTGTGGTTGTTCCGACTTATGCGTGGAGAATACCGCGTATATTAGAAAAATGGCTGGAGCAGGTACAATTGGCGGGAAACAAAAATATTTACTTCGTAATGACTTGTGGCGACAGTATCGGTAATGCGGGAAAGTATCTTAAGTCGCTCTGTTCAAAAATAAAAATGAATTATCGGGGGTGCTATGAGATTGTAATGCCCGAAAATTATATTGCGATGTTTTCTACACCGACCAGAGAGAAAGCCAATTCTATCATTGAAAACGCGGAAAGCAAAATAGATCAGGCAATCAAATATATCAGATCCGGTGAAAGTTTTCCTGAACGGAAGCTTACATTTATTGATAAAATGAACAGCGGAATGGTAAACAACCTGTTTTATCCTCTTTTTGTGCATGCAAAGAAATTTTATACGACAGATACTTGTATATCCTGCGGCTTCTGTGAAAAGGTCTGCCCACTTAGTAATATCCAGCTTGTAAACGGCAAGCCAGTTTGGGGAAAAGAATGTACGCACTGCATGGCTTGTATTTGCCGCTGCCCAAAGGAAGCAATCGAGTATGGAAAACATAGCAAAGGGCTGCCGAGATATACTTGCCCGAAATAAAAAAGTCAAAACCGGAAGATATGTTACAGCTCGTATTGGAGGCGGAAACAGAAGGGGGAAAGAGAATTCAATTCTATGAAATGGTCGGGGATTTCCTGCTTCAAAAGGAACAGAGGAAAGTAATTTATAACTGTTAGATTATCAGACACGTTACCCTCAATAGATGGAAGGTAAAGGTATTATATAAAATTTGATTTCCAGTCAACTTTTTTAAATTAAAGTTAATGACAGGTAAATTGAAAATACCCATGAGTATCTATTATAATGAAGAGTATAAAAAACGAGGTGATGCTCTTATGAAAATAAATGAAATAATTCGTCAAAAGCGTTTGAGAAAGGGATTTACGCGCAAGAACAAGTAGCAAACTATCTTGGAGTATCAGTTCCGGCAGTCAGTAAATGGGAAACCGGAGTTTCCCATAGTTAAAGATACCATACCAAATATGATGAACCCACGCTTATACATTACAAGCAATCATGAAAATATCCTA
>CAUWEA010000154.1:0-2794 GCA_963557735.1 uncultured Faecalimonas sp.
TATTTCACCGGATGAACTGACAGAGGTTGTTCTTGTGGGCGGTTCCTGCAAGATGGAGATTGTAAAGCAATATTTAAGCTACATTCTGGAAGGAAGAAAGATTGAGACACGCGATCCGGACCGGATGATCGCGCGGGGACTTGGCATTATCGTCGGGATCAAAGAGCGGGATGATGCGATCAAAGATATGCTTCTGACAGATATCTGTCCGTTTTCGCTCGGAGTAGGTATCCGAAATCCCGATGGCAGTGACCGGGATGTGATGAGTGTGCTGATTGAGCGGAATACTTCGCTTCCTGCCAGCAGAGAAAAGCGATACTACACTGCCCATGACAATCAGACAGAGGTTTCCGTCAATGTCTATCAGGGGGAAAGTTACTATGCAGATGACAACCTGTCTCTTGGACAGATCAAACTTCATGTTCCTCCGAAGAAGGAAGGGGAAGTCTATGTTGATATCCGGTTTACTTACGATATCAACGGTCTGCTGGAAGTACAGTTATATACACCGGAGATCGGTCAGATGCGGAAGATAATCTTTCAGAAGGAAGAGAATTCAATGACAGAAGCGGAAAAAGAGGCGAAGCTGAAAGAATTTGAAAAGCTGAAGATCCATCCAAAAGAAAAAGAGGAAAATCAGTATCTCGTAGCCAAAGGGGAGGCGCTTTACGTGCAGTCGACAGGCGCCCTGCGCGATGCAGTCGGAAAGTGGATTGGATATTTTACGGGACTTTTAGAAGAGCAGGACGAAGCAAAGATCAGAAAAGAGCGGAAAAAAGTGGAAGCTGCATTTGCACAGTTGGAACAGATATTGCAATATCAGGGTGTGCCGATGGGAATGAACCCATATACAGAAAACTGGTATGAAAGAGATCCAAAAGAAGCAGTGATTGAGGACTTTGAAGCGTGGGTGGAGAGACATCGGGGAGAATGATCAGTCAGAGTATCCATTCTGTTTGTGTAAAAAAGGATAATTTTTTGGAGGAGGTTTGGCATGGCAATGTTTTATTTGATCCGGCATGGAGAAACGGACTATTCGGAGAGAAATGAAAAAATTTATCAAGGTTTTGGGGTGAATTTGTCGCCCCTAAGTATAAAAGGGATTGAAAAAATACAAAATACAGCCAAAGATAGACGGTTATGTGGAGCAGATATCATTTTGTCATCGCCTTATACAAGAGCAGTGCAAACAGCTGCGATCCTTTCAAAAGAACTTCGGGCAGATATCATGATCGAGACAAATTTGCATGAATGGATGGCAAATAAAAACTATATTTACGAAGAAGATGAAAAGGCGGAACAGAATTATCATGAATTTGTTGAGAATCATGGGGTATATCCGACCGGTGGAGAGTTCGATTGGGAGGATATGCTTACAATACGTAAAAGAGTCGTACCTGTTTTTGAAAAATATAAGTACTATCAAAAAGTGGTTGTTGCCTGTCATGGAATACTTGTTCAATCTCTCTGCAAGGGTTATCATCCGAAAAACGGTGAGATTGTTGAATTTGAATACGAATGAAAACCAAAAGAATACGCTATAAAGGAAAGGTAAGGTGCAGGAAATGATTAAGAGACAGTTATATCCGATTTGTGAATTCGATACCAGCAGAAAACCGATCATTCATCCGACAGATTTTTTAGAGAGGACATTGCCGGAAAAGTGTGTGATCACATTCTTTCGGAAAGAACTCAGCAAATTTGTGGAGGAAGAGAAGCTCTCTGTGATCGGGTATCTCCATTCAGAAGTGATGGATATTCCGATTTATGAGTACATACTATCAGACGGAATCTGCCCGTTGCAGGAATGTATCGCAGAGTATCCGGAAGGCTATATTTTGCCGGGAGAAAAAATTTGCATTACGATGCCGTTTCCGACTGCGCCGGGTGCCGCCACGACGATTGAGGAACTACATGCTATGGGATGTGAGAAATTTATCATATGTGGTGCTGCCGGATCAATAAAAAGTGGTTCGGCAGTAGGAAAAATCATCGTTCCGACAGCTGCGGTAAGGGATGAGGGAACTTCCTATCATTATCTGGAACCTGCCCGTGAAGTAGAAGGGAATAAGGAAACACTAAAGGTTGTTACGGATGGGTTAGAGAGATTGGGAATCCCATATACACTTGGAAAGACATGGACGACCGATGCCATGTACCGTGAAACACCGGAAATGATTGCCCAAAGAAGAAAAGAAGGGTGTATTACTGTTGAGATGGAAACAGCTGCATTTTTTGCGGTATCAAAATACTATGGAATTTCGTTGGCTCAGCTGCTTTATACCGGAGATGATGTGAGCGGGGAACAGTGGGATGAACGTAGCTGGAGAGCACAGAAAAGTGTTCGGGAAAATATGATCCTCACATCAATAAAACTGATCCAAGACTTATAGGTAAAAGGAAATGGAAATATGATCACGTACAAAGATTTACAAGCAGAAGAAATACAGTCATTTTGGGATTTCTTAAATAAGCTGGATAATGAAACTGATTTTATGATGTATGAAGCAGGTGAACGGAAGAAATGCACAAATTTTCGGGAACTGAGAGAAGATATTGAAAATCATGTCATTGGCGGCGGAGACTTCCTGCAAATCGCGGAAGAAGATGGTAAGATTGTAGGGTATATTCGAGCAGAGAGGGGAAGATTTCAAAGAATTTTTCACACAGCATATATTGTTGTGGGAATTTTAAAAGGATATCAGAAGAAGGGAACCGGGACTACCTTCTTTGAACGTATAAGCCGTTGGGCTGAGAAAAATGGAGTTGTAAGACTAGAACTTACTGTGGAATG
>CAUWEA010000155.1:0-2704 GCA_963557735.1 uncultured Faecalimonas sp.
AAACATTAAAACCAGAAGATACAGTAATTTCTGCAGCTTCTTGTACAACAAACTGCTTAGCTCCTATGGCTGATGCGCTTAACAAATTAGCACCGATCAAATCTGGTATCATGTGCACAATCCACGCTTACACAGGTGATCAGATGACACTTGACGGACCACAGAGAAAAGGTGATTTAAGAAGATCCCGTGCAGCAGCTGTAAATATCGTTCCTAACAGCACAGGTGCAGCAAAAGCAATCGGACTTGTTATTCCGGACTTAAACGGAAAATTAATCGGATCTGCTCAGCGTGTTCCAACACCAACAGGATCAACAACAATCTTAACAGCAGTTGTAGAAGGAAACGTAACAGTTGAAGAGATCAACGCAGCTATGAAAGCAGCAGCTAACGAATCTTATGGATACAACGAAGATGAGATCGTATCAAGCGATATCGTTGGAATGAGATATGGTTCATTATTCGATGCTACACAGACAATGGCACTTCCATTAGACAATGGAACAACAGAAGTTCAGGTTGTAGCTTGGTATGACAACGAAAATTCTTACACAAGCCAGATGGTAAGAACAATCAAATACTTCTCTGAATTAGCTTAATTTTAAAAGATTCGGAATAAGAAGATCCAAAAGGGTCCGGTCTTATGGGCCGGGCCTTTTGCGGGCTTAAAAGATAATCTGACTCTTATTTTTACGGTCAAGGAGGATATAAAGATGCTTAACAAAAAATCAGTAGATGATATCAATGTAAAAGGGAAAAAGGTACTTGTAAGATGTGATTTCAACGTACCGCTGATCGATGGAAAGATTACAGACGAGAACCGTCTTGTAGCTGCACTTCCTACAATCAAAAAATTAATCGCAGACGGTGGAAGAGTAATTCTCTGCTCACACCTCGGAAAACCAAAGGGAGAGCCAAAACCGGAATTATCTCTGGCGCCGGTTGCAGTAAGACTTTCTGAGTTATTAGGACAGGAAGTAAAATTTGCAGCAGATCCGGAAGTAGTCGGACCAAATGCAAAGGCAGCAGTGGAAGCGATGGAAGACGGAGATGTTATTCTTCTTGAGAACACACGTTACAGAGCAGAAGAGACAAAGAACGGAGAGGCATTCAGCAAAGAGCTTGCTTCTTTATGTGAAGTATTTGTAAACGATGCATTCGGTACAGCACACAGAGCACACTGCTCAAATGTTGGTGTGACACAGTTTGTTGACACTGCAGTTGTTGGATACTTAATGCAGAAAGAAATCGATTTCTTAGGAAATGCTGTAAATAATCCGGAGAGACCATTTGTCGCGATCCTCGGAGGAGCAAAAGTATCAAGCAAGATTTCCGTAATCGAGAATCTGTTAGAAAAAGTAGACGTTCTGATCATCGGTGGAGGTATGTCTTACACATTCAGCAAAGCACAGGGCGGAACAGTCGGAAAATCTTTATTAGAGGAAGATTACTGCGAATACGCACTGAACATGATCAAAAAGGCAGAAGAAAAAGGCGTGAAATTATTACTTCCGGTTGACAATGTAGTTGCAGATGATTTCTCTAACGATGCAAACACAAAAGTTGTTGTAAGTGGACAGATTCCGGACGGATGGGAAGGACTTGATATCGGACCGAAGACAGCAGAATTATTTGCTGATGCAGTAAAGACAGCAAAGACAGTTGTATGGAACGGACCGATGGGAGCATTCGAGATGCCGAAATTTGCAGCAGGTACAGAAGCAGTTGCAAAAGCGCTTGCAGAGACAGAAGCAGTTACGATCATTGGTGGTGGAGATTCTGCAGCAGCAGTAAATCAGTTAGGATATGGTGACAAAATGACACACATCTCTACTGGTGGCGGAGCTTCTCTTGAATTCTTAGAAGGAAAAGAATTACCGGGTGTTGCAGCAGCAAACGATAAATAAGAAAATACTTTAGCGCAAAGCAGGGGTGCTGCAAAATAGAAAGTTTTTACAAAAGACCAGTGATGTCTGATAGGTGACAGATACTGACTTGTAGAAAAGATTCACTTTGCGGCAGCCCTGTTTACATATTGTAGTAGAAAAGAGGACGTTAAAATGGCAAGAAGAAAAATTATCGCAGGAAACTGGAAAATGAATAAAACTCCAAGTGAAGCAGTTGCACTTGTAAATGAGTTAAAACCATTGGTAGCTACAGAGGATGCAGATGTTGTATTTTGTGTACCGGCAATCAGTATCATCCCGGCAATGGAAGCTGCCAAGGGAAGCAATATTGCAATCGGAGCAGAGAATATGTACTTTGAAGAGAGCGGAGCTTACACAGGAGAAATTTCCCCTGCAATGCTTACAGATGTCGGAGTGAAATATGTGATCATCGGACACTCTGAGCGACGTGAATATTTTGCAGAGACAGACGAGACAGTCAATAAAAAAGTGAAAAAAGCATTTGAACACGGAATTACACCGATCGTATGCTGCGGAGAAACTCTGACACAGAGAGAGCAGGGAGTAACAATAGACTTTATCCGTCAGCAGATCAAAATCGCATTTCTTGATGTGACAGCAGATCAGGCAAAGACAGCAGTGATCGCATATGAGCCGATCTGGGCAATCGGAACTGGTAAAGTTGCCACAACAGAGCAGGCGCAGGAAGTATGTGCGGCAATCCGTGCATGCATCGCTGAAATCTATGATGAAGCAACAGCAGAAGCAATCCGCATCCAGTACGGCGGAAGCGTATC
>CAUWEA010000156.1:0-2554 GCA_963557735.1 uncultured Faecalimonas sp.
CAAAGGGATTGGAAAGATCAAGGCGATTCAGATCTTATGTCTGTCAGAACTTGCAAAGCGTCTGTCGAAGGCAGATGCCTATCAGGGGCTTGATTTCCATATGCCTGCTTCTATCGCTGAGTACTATATGGAGGATATGCGCCATCATACGCAGGAGCATATGAAGCTTTTGATGCTGAATACAAAAGCAAAGCTTCTCGGTGAGACAACGATCTCAAAAGGGACAGTCAACGCCTCTTTGCTGACCCCGCGAGAATTATTTATAGAGGCACTGCAGAAAAATGCTGTTTCTATCATATTGCTCCATAATCATCCAAGCGGAGATCCGACGCCGAGCAGGGAGGATCTTCTGATTACAAAGAGAATCAAAGAGGCTGGAAGTCTGATCGGAATTGAACTGTTAGACCATATCATTATTGGGAATAATTGTTATATCAGCTTCGCCGAACAACAACTTATTTAGAGAGGAATCGATGACGATTGTCCAGAAATATATATGGCCTTGATCTTGGCACCTACGAGATCAAAGTATATGACAAAAAGCAGAAAACAATCTGGCGGGAGAAGAATGCGATCGCCTTTATAGATGGAAAAGAGATTTTTGCTGTCGGCGAGGAAGCGTATGAGATGTATGGGAAGACACCGGAACAGATCCGCGTTGTATTTCCGATGAAAGAAGGTGTGATCGCGGGCATTACAGATATGCAGTATCTGCTGCAGAATCTGCTAAAGAAAGGGCACCAGTTTGCAAATGGTTCCGAATATGTGATCGCAGTTCCGACGGATGTGACAGAGCTGGAAAAGCGGGCATTCTGCGATCTTGTGCTTCATTCTACTGCAAAGGCGAAAGCGGTCCGGATCGTAGAACGGGGAATCGCAGATGCAGTCGGCGCAGGGCTCGATGTGGAGCGGGAGGCCGGCATCTTTTTGATCAATTTTGGCGCTTCAACAGTAGAGATGTCCATTCTCTCTTGCGGAGGCATGGTGCTAAACCGGCTTCACAAGGCCGGGGGAAGTCATTTTGACCAGGAGATCGCAGCTCTTATCAAGAATCGTTATCAATCTGTGATCTCCGGACAGACAGCAGAATTTCTCAGAAAAGAAGCAGGGCTGTTTCCGAACCGGCAGGAAGCAATCTACCGGATCCCATGCAAGAAAATCGGGACAGGACTTCCAAAATACAGAGAAGTTCCCGGAACATTAGTAAAAACAGCGCTTCGGGAACCACTTTCTGAATGTGTACAGCAAATGCAGGTGCTGCTTGAGCGTACTCCTCCGGAAGTGCGAAGAGCGATCGAGAAAAGAGGAATCTATGTGACCGGCGGAATGGCAGAGCTTTCCGGGCTTGACAGATATCTGTCGCATGCGACCGGATGGAAGGTGACGATCGTACCGCAGCCTGCTGTCTGTGCAGTAAGAGGGCTTGAGAAAATCATACAGAATAAAAATCTCCATAAACTGACCCGTGAGATGTCAGTGGAAAATGACAGGTGGATAAGATGAGAAAGAAAAAACAAAATACTCTGGCAAGTAAATATTGGTTTTTGATCCTTGCGGCGGTATGCCTGCTTTTTATGGGACTTTCTTTGATCTCCGACAAAGTGAACGGACCTTTGCGGACGATCGCTAACTATACAGTTGTTCCAATGCAGAAAGGAATCAATCAGATTGGGATGTTCCTGACAGATATTACGGATAATTTTGAGACGCTTCAGATTACGCGAAAGGAAAAGGAAGTGCTTCAGGAAAAAGTAGATGAACTGACACTGGAGAATAAAATGCTCCAGCAGGAAAAATATGAGCTGGAACGTCTGCAGGAATTATATAAGCTGGATTCTAACTATGCGGACTATGAGAAGGTTGGCGCACATGTGATCGGCAAAGATCCAGGGAACTGGTTCAGCACATTTACAATAGACAAAGGAAGCGATGACGGACTTGCCGTAGATATGAATGTGATCGCAGGCTCAGGGCTTGTCGGGATCATTACGGAAGTGGGACCCGGCTGGTCGAGAGTCCGCTCCATCATCGATGACTCCAGCAATATCAGTGCAATGACATTGTCAACACTGGACACCTGCATCGTGAAAGGTGATCTGAAACTGATGAATGATGGAAAGATCAAGTTTGAACAGTTGGAAAACAATGAGAATGAGATCGCAGTCGGAGAAGAGATCGTCACTTCCCATATCAGTGATAAATATCTGCAGGGAATCACGATCGGCGTTGTCAGCGATATCAAAGTGGATCCGAATAAGCTGACGCGCTCAGGTTACCTGACGCCGGTTGTGGACTTTAAGCATCTTCACGAAGTGCTTGTCATTACCACGCAGAAGGAAGATGTCGAACAGGCAGAGAATGCTGAGAAAGCAAAGTAAGGAGTGGATAACTGATGAAACGAAAATTAATAACCGGATGTCTGGTCTTTTTTTGCTTTTTGCTTCAGACAACGATCTTTCAGACGCTTTCCCTTGCTTCGATCTCACCAAATCTGATGATTATCCTGACATCTTCTTTCGGCTTTATGAGAGGAAAAAAGTCAGGGATGTTCAAC
>CAUWEA010000157.1:0-2495 GCA_963557735.1 uncultured Faecalimonas sp.
GTAAGGCAAAGGTCTGCAACACCTCTATCACCAGTTCAAATCTGGTTGGCGCCTTAGAAAGTATCGAAGTGATTCGGTACTTTTTTCGTTATCTAGAATTTGGAATCTCTATTTTCCCGGAAATATATTTTTATGGATACATTTTTATCTTTCGCTATTAAAGATATTAAAATATAAGAAAAAGTGAATGAAAAAGCGTTCTTCATTCGTATATAAGATGAAGACAAATTGATAGATGAAATTACAGTTCTGACAGGCCAGAGGAAACTTTGAGTAGATCAGGAATGTAGCACGAGAAAGGAGAATGTATTATGAAAAGAAGAATAGCAGTAGTTTGTATCGGAGTGATGCTGGCATCTTCCGTGTTAGTGGGAAACGTAGACGGAAAGGAACCAGGAAGTAAAGGAAGAGGAGCAGCTTATTCGGATGTGAATGGAGATGGAGTCTGCGATGAGTGTGAGAAGTCCTATGTGGATGCTGATGGTGACGGGGTCTGTGATCATCTGGGAAAAGAAGAGAAAAAAGCAGCTAAAGTTATGCACAAGAATGGAAGATGTGGGAAAAACGAAAGGATACGGCATGGAAGAAGGAACTGCAGATAGTTTCTGGAGGGTGCTGAAAAGTATAGGACCGGAAGAAAAAGCGGAAATCCTTTTAGGAAGTATCAGGAGAGGGGGAACTATATGTCATGCGGAGTGAAGCAGAAGTGCGGCGTGTGATCGATCTGTATGCGGATACGGTAAAGAGACTTTGCATGATCTATTTAAAGAATGAGGCAGACACGGAAGATATTTTTCAGACTGTTTTTTTGAAATATTTTGAGAGCAAAACAAAGTTTGAAAATGAAGCGCATGAAAAAGCATGGATCATCCGTGTTACCATCAATTGCTGTAAAGATTTACTTAAGAATTTTTTCAGGAGTAAAACAGTATCTCTTGAGGAATACATCAGACAACAGCCGGGAGAAGTATTTTCAGAGAAGGATTCCGAGGTTCTGGAAGCAGTGCTGGCTTTACCTGAAAAATATAGAAATGTCATTTATCTTTATTACTACGAAGAATATTCAGCGCAGGAGATCAGCGATATTTTAAAAAAGAATGTGAATACCATCTATACATGGCTGACCCGCTCAAAGAAAAAGTTAAAGGCAGAGTTGGAAATGAGGTGAGAAAAATGCAGAAAGAGATCAAGGAAGCATTTCATCATGTACATGCTGCGGATGAATTAAAAGATAGAACATATGATTTCGTAAGGAATAACATGAAGAAAGAAGACAAAGAAGTCAGCGGGCAGGGAAAAAGGTGGAGGGCGAAAAGTTTTATGCTGGCAGGCTGTGCGAGTTTTTTTCTGGTCATTTCAGCGCTTTGCTATTACTATCTTCCGGTCTGTGCGGTCAGTATCGATGGGGGAGATTGTTCTTCTTTGGAATTGTCGGTGAACCGGATGGAAAGAGTGATCTCTGTGAAATTTTATGGTGGAGAAGAGCGAGAGAAAGAAAAGCAGCTGCGCCATTTGGACTGCAGAAAGGCAGTTGAGATCGTTCTGGAAGGAAAGAAAGACAACGATGGAAAGCAAGAGGGGACAGAAACAGTAGTCACAGTGATTGGCAAGAATCAAAAGAAAAGTGAGGAACTGCTGAAAAATCTCTGTACCGGAAATTCTAAAGGGCAGAGAGTGACATATAAAGAAGGGAATGCAGAGCAGGTTCAGGAAGCCCGTGCACTCGGACTTTCTTATGGAAAATATCAGGCATATTTGGAATTGCTCAAAGTAGATGAAACAATAGAAGTAGAAGAAATCCAGCATCTTTCCGCGGGGGAGATCTATAAAAAAGCGGAGGAACTGTCATCAGATCTGAGTGATGGAGAAGAAAAACAAGAGAAGCAGAGTCCCGCGCAACAGGAGAAAAAGCAAAAAAGAAACGGACAAAAGTTTCGAAACTAAATGATTTCGAGAGGGATCCCAAAAGGATCCCTCTCGTTTTAGAATCTAAGACCGAAATTCATTTCGTAATAATTTCCTTCGCTGTCACGGTAGGCATATGCCTTACCGTTTTCATCTTTCATCTCTTCCGGCATATAGAAGTCTTTGTCGTAGCCAGGAACATCGTTGCGGGATATGCAGACACCGTCAGCATCCACAGCGAGAACACTGTCATCTTTCGGAAGTGTGAGCGGCATTTTTCCGGTTGGAGCATATGCGCCGGTAATGATATCGATCGTTGCTTCCGGGAAAGTATCAAATCCAGCGAGAAGCGCATCGGAATAACGTTCTACATTTCCTACCATCCATGCGAGTGTAAAGTTGATATTGGAAATGACCTTTCCGCCATTTGCATGGATGGTTTCTGAAATCACACGGATCTCATCTGTACCGAGAAGTGTTGTTTCTTCGTGCGTTGTCTCGGCAGGTCTTCCGAGATCGTCAACATCGTGGACTATTTTTTTACTTTATAAGAAATTTCTCAAATCGTAAAAAATAGTGTATAATGTATG
>CAUWEA010000158.1:0-2474 GCA_963557735.1 uncultured Faecalimonas sp.
TGGAACAATAATTCAAACAGTTTTTACAGCTACAGGTAGCATAGTAACTACTCATGGTTTTGTTCTTTGTTGATTTTCTTAACTCCTTCTTCATGTGTTTCCCTCCCTTCCCTACTATAAGCTTTATTTCATTTGATCCATCATAATATCGCTATGATAAATTAAATTCTACGATTTCTAATAACACCTGCTATTCAGCAAAATCTTAAATATCGAATTTTTGAAAATATCTTTTGACACATCATGCTTATTTATATTTTTCAGCACAATCCACAATTTGTTTAGTATGTTGTTTTTATTATATATTTATACATTATATTTGTCAATTATTTTACAATATTTTATTTTACACATTTCCAGCCTGTTATTTTAACATATATTTCAATATTATTCTCTATCATATTGTTCAAAATGCAAATAACTTTTTTGGACATTTATTTTAACAAAAACTTATTCACGGTCAGTTTGATGAAGAACCCATTTCTATCCAATCACATTTTTCTATATTTTGTTATAGGATGGCTTACTTTTATGGTTTCCTCTATTCGTTCAGCCATATCTCTGCCCGGCCTTGGATCTTCTCCGCACACTGCTCTGCCGTAGTAAGTTCATTCACATAGAATTCATCCAGATATTCCTGCACATCGATGCCATAAGAATTGAGATTGACCAGGGGCAGGGAGAAGATCTCGTTTAGCTGATCCGTTAAAACTTCTACATCGAAAGGTTCAAATTGGTAACTCATAGAAAGACCTGTAGCACCACCCCCCGCTAAATCCTGCAAATGGTAGTAGAGATTCGTCTTAGCTAAGGGCAGATGCGATGTATAGTCAGTTGGCAATCCAAAATGGGCAAAATCCATGCGGTCCTCTTCCCTCGGGCGGATACAGTATTTGATAAATTCCCACGCTAGGTCGGGATCCTTGCAACTGGACGGAATGGCAAAATCTTCAATCGATTCGAGTCCCAGTTTACCATCAGAACTTAGGAGGGGATAGGGTCCTGCCGCATATTCCATAGGCTGTTCCAAATAAAGCAGTGCATACGTATTCACTGACTCCCAGGTAGCCAGTGCAGGACGGCTCTTCTGCGCAATTCCCCCATACGTTTCGTAGCCATAAGATCCAATGGGTCCAAAGTACCTCTCATTCAACTTACCTGTTTCCCGAAACCGGATCTGCTCATTGAAAAACTCGCTGTCCATCCTACGTTCATCAGCACTTAACTCCGGGTCGGAATTCTCCGTTGCTGCAGTTCGCTCCAAAAATTCCACAAACTCCGGCGAATCAAACCGAGCAGTCTTTTGTATCGGATTCATATATGCAAGCCGCTCCGTAGCAAAAAGTGTATCCTTTCCAGGCGAAGTAAAGAACAAGTTTAAACCATCCTCCGACGTCCTTGCCACTTCATACCAGTCCAGAAGATCCTGTGGGGTAACGGTGACAATATCAGACAAATCTATTCCGTTTTCTTCCAGCAACGGTCGATTCAGATAGACAGCATTGTACGTGACAGACATGGGGATCGTTGGCAATTTCCCATCGACAGTATACGTCGCCAAAATCTGAGAAAAGTATTCCTCCTGGTTAATCTCAGGATCACTGTCAAAGTATGGGTACAGATCAATGAGCAAGCCATTTTTTGATAACTGCACGGGATCCAAGAAGTCTCTCATACCGAAAAGCAGATAATCCGCCTCCCCACTGGCAAGCTCCATTCTCACCTGGGAGAAAAAACTTTCTCTTTTCATGCGTATTTCTGTTCTGGAAAGGCTCAGGCGCTCATTAAAATTAGCCGCTTCCTCAAAACTGATCTTCACATCCGGATGCAGCTGCATAAATTCCTGTGCAAGTAAGTCTATATTGTCATACGAAGCACTCTTTTTTATCAGCAATTCTCCGCTTAGGTTATCGTCTTCTATGGGATCTAAATCCTGCAGTTCACTTTTATCCGGTCCAATATAGTTGGGAGAGTCATAATCAACTTCCGGTACGACGCTTTCCGAAGTTTCTTCATCCAAAGGCTGCGAAGGAGTTTCTGCGGATTCACCAAAGATTTCGTTCTGATTGCTTTGGCAGCCAGTACACAATGCAAGAAACATTACGGACACTATTTGCAATACTCTTCGATGTTTTTTCCACATATCTAATTCCTCCTAACATCTACAAATAATCCCATCATCACTGTAGCAATAAAGGTGCGATCATTCATTAACAAAGATCGCACCTTCTAAAAATGAATAAATTCTACAATGCTAATCTTATATCGAAGCATTCACTTCGCAAATTAGCACTAAGCAGCTCCGGCAGAATTCATCGCATATGTTTCTCTAACTTCCGCTTCTCTTGGATACCACGGTGTTTCGAGACCACAATGATTCAAACATTTACAAGTACACTTTGCATAGTAACTGCTCATAGTTTTGTTCTTTGTTGATTTTCGTAATTCCTTCTTCATGCTTTTCCCTCCCTTCC
>CAUWEA010000159.1:0-2343 GCA_963557735.1 uncultured Faecalimonas sp.
GATATCCATCGGAAGATAGCGGTTCATGTAATGCTTGATCTCTAATAAAGACATATCTGTTGTTGTTTTAAAATTGACAACTTGCCCGTAAGCATGGACGCCGACTTCTGTGCGGGCTCCACAGAACAATTCGATGTCCTCATTTGTCATCTTTTTAAGCACTTCTAATATCTTGTTGGAAACGGTGTTTGTCGATTCTCCTTTTCCGAGGCGCTGCCAGCCCTGATAGCGGCTGCCATCATATTCTAATGTAAGTAGTATGTTTCTCATAAAGGATCCTTTCTTCGTCTGAATGTTGTTTTCTATTTTGAAAAGTAGTTTTAGTATAGCAAAGATTGTGCTATAATAAAAGCAGTTTTGAGATACAAATTTTATGGGAAAGAGGAGAATCCTATGGTGCATTCTATAAGCAGAAAGGAAGCGGAAAAAGCAGGCGCACTTCTGATTGGGTCATTGCAGGAAGGGTATGCGTGCTACCCTGCATTACTTCTTCGGGGGACAAAAGAAAAAATGAAAGCGTTTCTTTTGCAGGTGACAGAAGCGCAGCAGTGCTATGCCGACTTTTATTATCCGTCTTTTGAGGAAAAGGCACAGAAGCAGTTTCTTGCCGGACTTTCTGATCAGGAGAGGGAATATATGCAGTGTATCGAATGTACGGAAGGAAAGATATATTATCCGCTGGATGATGAGATTTGTACCTTCCTGCTTGATATTACAGCGCGGGAATGGCTGTTTTCATCTTTTTATTTTACAGAGAAGAGGGCGGTACTATGGGGAAATTACCAGATGACTTTTCCGTTGTTCTGTGAAGATGAAGAGGTCAGGGAATATTACAGCCGCCTTGCGCGTGCCTGCGGATTGCAGACAGAAATGATGGAGAGCCAAAAATAACAAATTAGGAGAGAAAAATCATGAAAGAAGTCTATGCAGCAAGAAGAGCAAAATTAATGGAAGGAATGGAAGCACCGTCGATCGCAGTGATCTACTCAGGAACAGCGCCGATGCGTTCCGCGGATGAAGCGTACGGATTTTCGGTTGACCGGAATTTTTACTATTATACGGGAATTGACAGAGAGCATATGATCCTTGTTCTCAAAAAACTCAGAGAGGGAACGGTGACAGAAGAACTTTACATTGAGCCGTTTGATGAAGTGATGGCAAAATGGGTTGGTGCAAGAATGCGCGAAAATGAGGCGAGAGAGATCAGTGGAATCGAGAGAATCTGCTATCTGGAAGCATTTGAAGAGAATTTCAATGGTACGATTGAGTCATCCAGAAGCAGCAAAAAGATGACAGTTGCGCTGGATCTGTGGAAATATAAAGTGACACAGGCTCCGACACAGGCGCATCTTCTGGCAGCGCGCATCAAAGAACAGTATCCGGCAGTGGAGATCAGAGATGCTTATGCAGATTTTGTAGGACAGCGGATTAAAAAAGAAGATGTGGAAATTGAAAAAATGATGGTGGCACAGCATACAACCCAGAAAGCGATCGAAGAGCTGATGCAGTATGTAAAACCAGGCATGAATGAATGCGAGATGGAGGGAGCATTTGACTTTGCACTGCGCAAACAAGGGGTGAAGGAGCATGCATTCCCAAGTATTGTAGCAGGTGGTGTCAGAGCGACAACACTGCACTATAACGAGAACAATCAGGAAGTCAAAGACGGGGAACTTGTGCTGATCGATCTTGGAAGTGCAAATGAACATTACTGTGCAGATATTTCAAGAACATTCCCGGTCAATGGAAAATTTACTGCGCGCCAGAAAGAAATTTATGATCTCGTATTATCTGCCCAGGATCTCGTAATCGAGAAAGCGGCGCCGGGCATGACACTCCGGGAACTGAATCAGATGGTGATCGATCATTACGCAGCAAGACTGGAAGAACTGGGACTTGCAAAAGATGGAAAGACGGTGGCAGATTATTATTATCATGGTGTTTCTCATCAACTGGGACTGGACACACACGACATCAGCTGCTCTGACTATGAAGTGTTAGAACCGGGAATGGTGATCACTGTGGAACCGGGATTTTATATTGAGGAAGAAGCGATTGGAATCCGTATCGAAAATGATATTCTGATCACAGAGGGCAAAGCGGTAGACCTCTCGAAAGGAATTTTAAAGACGACAGAAGACATTGAGGCATGGATGAGTAAGAGAGCTTAAGCAGGAGCAATTTTAAGAGCAGAATCCGGCAGAGTATTCCGTAAAACATCAGAAAAAATGTAAACACGAATTTTTCCCAAAGTACGGATTAGCTGTTTTAAAAATCAAAAAAAGAGGTACTTTTCCACCAACCGGTCTGAAACAAGATCCGGACTGTGTAAAAAGTACCTCT
>CAUWEA010000160.1:0-2281 GCA_963557735.1 uncultured Faecalimonas sp.
GTTGTATTTACATCTTCTTGGAACTGATTACCGGACGATCGCAGAGCTGATCGGGAAGAGTCCGAAAGCAGTCGACAATGCGCTGCAGCGGATCAAGAATAAAGCACAGTGGATCTTAAATCATAGAAGATAGGGAAAAGAGACCGCAGGAACAGAAGATAACCTCCTGGCAATGCGACATCAATAAGATAAAAAGTACAAAATACATGAAAAATACAGTGCGCTCCTCTTGACAAGGGGAGCGTTTTCCGATATAGTATGTGTGTTGACAGCAAAATATGCTGCCTTGGCGCAGTCGGTAGCGCGTCGCCTTGGTAAGGCGGAGGTCGGGGGTTCAAGTCCCCTAGGCAGCTTTTGGAGAGAGTAAGAATTTTTAATACAAAATTTCTTATTCTTTTTTTTATTTTATAGAAACTCTTACAGACAAAACTGCTGGAAGCAAATGGAGGTAGAAACTATGGCAGCTTTTTTGGAAAATATCGAGCCGTTTCGGGGGACCGGAGAGCAGAACAAAGACGGACAGACGCTGGAAGAATTTTTGGCAGGGTATCAGCCGTACAAATATGAGACACCGTCATGTACGACCGATGCAGTAGTGCTTTCTTATCAGGGGAGAAAAGAGGATATTTCCAGTGTCGATGATCTGCAGGTTCTTCTTGTCAAGAGAAGCAATCATCCGAGCATTGGATTTTGGGCGCTGCCGGGTGGATTTGTCAATCTCCGGGAAGATCTGGAAGAAACTGCAAGAAGAGAGCTGGAGGAGGAGACCGGTGTCAGAGGACTTCTCATGGAGCAGGTTGCAGCCTATGGCGCAATGGACCGTGATCCGCGGACACGGGTGATCACGACCGCTTATATGGCGCTTGCAGACCAAAAGGAAATCTGTGTGGAGGCAGGAGACGATGCGGCAGATGCCGCATGGTGCGCGATCCGGCTGGTCTGTGGTGAGGAGCGGACAGAGGGCAGCTGGGCTGTCAGAACTTACCAGATCCATCTATATAATGAAGAAAAAGAGGTCGATACGACGGCGGTTGTGGAGGAAAGGCGCAGGGGAGATCTGATCTGCGAACGCTCGTACAAGGTGAAAGAGGCAGGAAAGATCGCGGCAGACCACAGCGCGATCCTCGTGCAGGCGCTTCTGAAACTTCAAAGCCGGATCATGGAGAGAAACTTGCGGGGCAGGTAAAAAACTCCCGAAGAAATTCAAAAGGCAGCGAAAAACTGCCTTGTTATCAAATTTATTTTATGGTAAGATATTGAACATGAATGAAAAACGAGGAGGATGACAATGGAAAACGAAGTAGTTTCTAAGAATTTTATAGAGCAGGAAATAGACAAAGATTTAAGAGAAGGCGTGTATGATACGGTTTGTACAAGATTCCCGCCGGAACCGAACGGATATTTACATATCGGACATGCAAAATCCATTCTGTTAAACTATGGTCTTGCACAGAAATACAACGGAACGTTCCACATGCGCTTTGACGATACAAATCCGACAAAGGAAAAGGTTGAATTTGTTGATTCAATCAAGGAAGATATCAAGTGGCTCGGCGCAGACTGGAAAGAAAATCTGTTTTTTGCTTCCGATTACTTTGAGGCGATGTATGAATGCGCGGTGAAGCTGATCAAGAAAGGAAAGGCGTATGTCTGTGACCTGACTGCCGATGAGATCAAGGAATACCGTGGAACGCTGACAGAGCCTGGGAAGGACAGCCCTTACAGAGACCGTTCTGTGGAAGAAAATTTAGAACTGTTTGAAGCGATGCGGGACGGAAAATTCGAGGATGGCGAGCGGGTGCTCCGCGCGAAGATCGATATGGCATCACCGAATATTAACATGCGTGATCCGATCCTCTATCGTGTGGCACATATGACACACCACAATACGGGAGACAAATGGTGCATTTATCCAATGTACGATTTTGCACATCCGATCGAGGATGCGCTTGAGAAGATCACACATTCGATCTGTACGCTGGAATTTGAAGACCACAGACCTCTTTACGACTGGGTAGTCAGAGAGTGTGAGTTCGATCATCCGCCGAGACAGATTGAATTTGCAAAATTATATCTGACAAATGTTGTGACAGGAAAACGTTATATCAAGAAGCTTGTGGAAGATGGAATCGTGGATGGATGGGATGACCCGAGACTGGTATCCATCGCTGCGCTCAGAAGAAGAGGATTTACACCGGAATCGATCAAAATGTTCGTGGAGATGTGCGGTGTGTCAAAGAGCAACAGCTCTGTAGATTATGCAATGTTAGAGTACTGTATC
>CAUWEA010000161.1:0-2269 GCA_963557735.1 uncultured Faecalimonas sp.
AAATATCAGCTCCTGCAAACTCCACATGATATTCTTTATTGCGGAATGTAAAATCCATACATTCATTCTGGAAATCTTCTTTCTGTGTAGCTACCCAGGTAAGTGGAAGTCCGGCTGCAATGTGTACCTTTGCCCGGTTCATACCTTTCCCATCCAGTTCCCTTGCGATAGCCGCCAGTGTCAGCACATAATAGTCCTCGTCCTGCGTTTTCTCTGCACAGAACTCCTTGTGTTCCTCTCCGATCTGGTAATACATGCCATTGTAAACAAGAAGATTATTCTGGAAGATTGGCTCCTTGTCATATCTGGCTACACCGGATGGAAAGCATCTGGTGGCTGTTTTCATGTTTCCATACCCATGATCAATCCCGAGCACCATAACTGTCTCATTATTGTTGTTTTTCATCATTCTCATAATCATACCTCATACTTTCTTAATATTTATTTTTGACTTTCTCCCAAATTCGGGAAAAACCTATATTTGTATCAGCTAAAATGTTGATACATAAAAAGGGCAGTCAGTGTAAAAAAAGCAAAATTTTATGTACTCTGGCAGCTATCTTTGTTATTTCTCCTGCTCCGGTAACATTTCTTTTTGCTTATTTTGCCCTAAATGCCCTTAATTCCCTGATTCATATTTAACTGTAACTGTTTATAATCTGTATCTGTTTCTTCAAAAGGTATTCTTTCTTCTGGATCTACAGGACAAAAATCTTCTTCCTTAACTGCAATATCCTGATAATAAAACTCACCATTGTACTGTTTCAGAAGGAAACCTTTATCTGTCATATTCCTGAAAAAGTTGGATTTACCATGCCCCTGTCGGCCATTCTCTTTGCAGTATTCCTCATACATATGGAACACTTCACTTCGTTTCAGACGTTTTCCTTTGGCACGCACCAATGACTCATCAATAAAAGCACAGATACTATCTGACGTCCGTTGCACTTCTCTTACACATTCTTTGCTGTGTTCGCTCTCCGTGAACTTTCCCTGTTCGTACAGATTTTTCAATGCAATCATCGCCATATGAATTGCATAATCGGATTCTGCCTGTACCTTTTCCTTTAAGCGCAGATCTTTTTCACCACTTTTTACTACCCGGTTCATATCGAGAATCAGTAGTCTACGATAAAAAGCATCTGACTTATCCTCAAGATTCTGCGGCATTTCATTGGTAGAAAAAAGCAGCTTCGCATAAGAGTGGAAATGAATTGCATCCTGTCCTTTTTTCTCATAAATCAGTGTGTCCTCACCGACTGCTTTCTTTAATACATCTGTGTTCTCCATTGCCTTGCAGGGAATATCCGCACAGGCATTTAACAGCTTTCCATACATTCCAGTCGCATAGAATCGTTTATTTAAATCCTGTAAAGAAATGCTGGACATATTGGTGATTCCAACTACATGCTGAATCAGCGATACTGCCACAAACTTTCCGGTTCCACCATTTCCTTTCAGTGTAAGGAATTTCTGAAATTGCGTATCCTGTGTCATGCAGTATCCAAAATACTCCCAGAATGTCTGCTGTTCTTCTTTGTTAGGAAGAGACGATGCAAGATACTTTTTGATATTTTCTCCACCCTGCAACACCTGCTCCCTGTCCTCCGGATAATAGGGAAATGGTATCTGATTGATTGTCAGATAATCTGGATTGTGTTCCAGCATTTCACCCGTAACCGGATCATAATATCCATTTTTGAAATTGATCCACCGCACAGGCTGTTTATTTAGTTCATATGCCTCTCGGTGAACTTTTGGCTGTGTGATCAGCAGATTATAGATTCTTTTGATCACTCCACTCTGTACCTGGTCTCGATAGATCAGCTTCTGGATACGGTATTTCATTCTTACCCCATCATGGTCTTCCAGGAAAACACCATGCTCATAATAATACAGTGTGATTCCTACCACAAAAAACTGAACATTCTCCACCAGATAATCTACAATCTCCATATCCCGGACGCCTTTCACATTCCCTTTTGCATCAAATAAATGAAATCGGCTCAGTTCCGGTTGTTCTTTCGGATCTCGTTCAAACCGAAGAATATACTGTTCCAGTAGTTTCTCAACTTCTTTCTGATTATCCAGTTTGCCAAGGTACTCCTTCTCTTTGAACAACTGCCAGCCCGCTTTTCCATCAAGACCAGCGTCTTTGAAAAATGTCTGTAACTTATCATTCATCCACTTCACCGTACAGGCAATCACATAATGATAGGCACTCTGACAGCTTCCAGTAAACTGAATAGCTCTCATTTCTTCTATAAAG
>CAUWEA010000162.1:0-2219 GCA_963557735.1 uncultured Faecalimonas sp.
ATTGCCACTTTTATTTTTTCATTTTTCAAAGTGGAAATAAACTTTTCACTTCAGCGGCTCCCCGCCGCGCTGAAAAGCTTTTCATTAATAATTCAAAATAGCACTTGACAAAACGCTCCGTGCCGGGCGATCCCCTGGATCTGCCTGCACGGAGTATTCTTTTTTATGATCTATTCCTCTTATCTATGTCATTCTGCTGCAATTTCTATGTTTCTCTATCTGGCATCTGCTCTTCTCTTCGCCACAGTCTCTTTTTCCTCTTTCTCTTTGTCTACAAACATCAGAAGAAATACTGCTGCAAGAAGTCCGACACAGACCAGTATCGCTTTCCCTTTCAGATAATTGATACAGATATTTCCAAGTACAGCTCCAATCACAAAGCAAAAGATAATACCATAATAAAGCATTCCCCGCTCTGCCGCCTTCTTGTTCTTCGTATGCCAGTATTCACAGAGGCTCTGTGTGGCACTTCTTAAATTTCCGACGCACATCGTCGTGGCGATCCCCTGACCCCGGATCTTACGGAATGTTTCCACCTGAATTCCACATGCGCAGGAAATCAGGCTGTTTGCCTCTGTGTTCATACTCTGCGGAAAACATGCAACGCTAGCAAGCACACACGCTTCCAGAAGTACGCAGATCTGTCGCCAGTGTACCTTTCTCTGGCCGGTCTTCATCCGGATCATCTCCGCCAGTGCAATCCCGATGACAAACGCGCTGATCGGAAATAAATAGTGCAGCGCTTCTGCCCAGTTTTTCTCTGCCAGATGCACTCCGAACAGCAGAATATTTCCCGTCTGTGCATTGGCAAATACATGGTCTCTGTAAAGGTAAGAATAGGCATCCATAAATCCTCCCGACAAGGCGAGCAGGATCCCCAGTTCCATCGATTCTGACATCTGTTTTGAACGTTTCATCTCATTCCCGGCTTTCTTTTCATTTTCCTTTAAGCAAAACAATTTACCTTACGAAAGTCTGTTTTTGAAATCCTCATAGTCAAATGACCGCACAAGATGTTCTTTCCCTTCTTTATCTCGGAAAACAATTGACGGAAGCGCCATTCCATTGAACGTATTTGTCTTTACCATCGTATAAAGCGCCATGTCCTCAAAGACGACAATACTTCCTTCTGTCAGCAGCTTTTCAAAAGAATAATCACCGATCACATCCCCTGCAAGACAAGTCGGACCGGCAAAACGGTAAGTATATTGCTTTTCTCCCGGATTGCCTGCATGTTGTACCGGCGGGCGGTATGGCATCTCCAGCACATCCGGCATGTGACATGCCGCCGATGTATCCAGTATGGCAATCTCCATCTTATTATGCACGATTTCCATCACACTTGCAACAAGATCTCCCGCATTCAGGACAACTGCCTCCCCCGGCTCCAGATAGATTTCCAGTTGATACCGTTCTTTTAAGCGGCAAATAACTCTGATCAGTCGTTCAATATCATAATCTTCCCTTGTAATATGGTGTCCTCCTCCAAGATTCAGCCATTTCATCTGTGGAAGCCACTTGCCGAATTTTTCCTCCAGGGCATCCACCGTCTTCTCCAGATCATCTGAATTCTGCTCACAGAGCGTATGCATATGGATCCCGTCCAGAAGCGGAACAAGTTCTTCGTCAAATGCTTCCAGTGTCGTTCCAAGCCGGGAGCCCGGTGCACATGGATCATAGATTGCATGTCCTTCCTGCGTGGAGTACTCCGGGTTGACGCGCAGTCCGATGGATTTTCCAGCTTCTTTTGCACGAAGCCCGAATTTTCTGACCTGTGCCGGAGAGTTAAATACAACATCATCTACGTACTGCAGCAGTTCCTCAAACTCCTCTGCCCGGTATGCCGGGGAGAAGACGTGTGTCTCCCCTCCGAACTCTTCTTTCCCGAGTCTTGCCTCATACAGACCACTCGCCGTAGTCCCTGCAAGATAGCCGCGAAGCAGCGGATAAACAGAAAACATGGAGAATGCTTTCTGTGCCAGAAGAATCTTGCATCCGCTCTCTTCTGCCACCCGCTTTAAAATCTCAAGATTGTGGAGAAGCCTCTTCTCATCCACAACAAAGTATGGTGTAGAGACTGCTCTCTTCTCTGTGCCGCCCATTAGTCTACCAGCACCGGATTGTGTGACTCGATCCACGGAAGTCCCCATGTGTTAAGTGCATCCATGAACGGATCCGGATTAAATTCTTCAAAGTTATGTAAACCCGCCTTGTTCCAT
>CAUWEA010000163.1:0-2113 GCA_963557735.1 uncultured Faecalimonas sp.
AGTAGATACCAAGTACCATATCCTGTGAAGGAACGGCTACCGGACCACCGTCTGAAGGTTTCAGAAGGTTGTTCGGAGATAAGAGTAAGAAACGGCATTCTGCCTGTGCTTCTACAGATAATGGAAGATGAACCGCCATCTGGTCACCGTCGAAGTCGGCGTTGAACGCTGTACATACGAGCGGATGAAGCTTGATCGCCTTACCTTCCACGAGGATCGGCTCAAATGCCTGGATACCAAGTCTGTGAAGTGTAGGGGCACGGTTTAACATAACCGGATGTTCTTTGATTACGTCTTCTAAGACATCCCATACTTCCGGCTGTAATCTCTCAACCATTTTCTTTGCGTTTTTAATATTGTGAGCGGTACCGTTTGCTACAAGCTCTTTCATTACGAATGGCTTAAATAACTCAATTGCCATTTCTTTTGGAAGACCACACTGATAAATCTTCAGTTCCGGTCCTACAACGATAACAGAACGTCCAGAGTAGTCAACACGTTTTCCGAGCAGGTTCTGACGGAAACGTCCGGATTTACCTTTCAGCATATCGGAAAGTGATTTTAACGGTCTGTTTCCCGGTCCTGTTACCGGACGACCGCGGCGTCCATTGTCGATCAGGGCATCGACTGCTTCCTGAAGCATTCTCTTTTCGTTGCGGACGATGATGTCAGGCGCACCTAACTCTAACAGTCTTCTCAGACGGTTGTTTCTGTTGATGATTCTTCTGTAAAGATCATTTAAGTCAGAAGTAGCAAAACGTCCACCGTCAAGCTGTACCATCGGACGTAAATCCGGCGGAATGACCGGGATCACGGTCATGATCATCCATTCCGGTTTGTTTCCGGAATCGCGGAATGCCTCTACGACTTCGAGACGTTTCACGATTCTTGCACGTTTCTGTCCGGTTGCTCCTTCTAATCCTGCCTGAAGTTCTACATATTCTTTCTCAAGGTCGATCGCCTGAAGCAGTTCTTGAATTGCTTCTGCTCCCATTCCGACACGGAAATTATTTCCCCATGTCTCTCTCGCATCCTGGTATTCCTGCTCAGATAACACCTGTTTGTACTGTAAGTTTGTCTCTCCCTTATCCAGTACGATATAGGAAGCGAAATACAATACTTTCTCAAGTGTTCTCGGGGAAAGATCAAGGATCAGTCCCATACGGCTCGGAATTCCTTTAAAATACCAGATGTGTGACACCGGAGCGGCAAGGTCAATATGACCCATACGCTCACGGCGGACACTCGCCTTTGTTACCTCTACACCACAGCGGTCGCAGACAACGCCTTTATAGCGGATCTTTTTGTACTTTCCACAGTGGCATTCCCAGTCTTTGCTTGGTCCGAAAATTCTTTCACAGAACAGACCGTCGCGCTCTGGCTTTAATGTTCTATAGTTAATTGTCTCAGGTTTTGTAACTTCTCCCCTTGACCACTCTAAAATCTTCTCAGGTGATGCCAATCCAATTTTAATTGCATCAAACGTCATTGGCTGATATGATGTTTCATTATTTGTGGCTGTCATTTGTGGCACTCCCTTCTTCTATTCTTCGTCAAGAATTGCTTCAAAATCGATGTCATCAGTTGCATCAAAATCCGTCAGATCCTCCTCGATGTCCACAAGCTCTTCTCCGTCAAACTCCTGTTTGCTGAACCCGTGTTCTCCGTAAGATTCTTCTTCTGAATTATATCTTCTGTCTCCTTCGATGATTGAATGTAAATCCGTCTCACCGTAATCGATCGTCTCCATGATTTCTACTTCTGTCTGGTCTTCTCTGAGTACTCTGACATCAAGTCCCAGTGACTGAAGTTCTTTTAAGAGTACCTTGAAGGATTCCGGAATTCCTGGTTCAGGGATGTTATCTCCCTTGATGATCGCCTCGTATGTCTTCACACGTCCGACAACATCATCTGATTTTACAGTTAAGATCTCCTGAAGTGTGTAAGATGCACCGTATGCCTCCAGTGCCCAAACCTCCATCTCACCGAATCTCTGTCCACCGAACTGTGCCTTACCACCTAACGGCTGCTGTGTTACGAGTGAGTAAGGACCCGTAGAACGTGCATGGATCTTATCGTCTACCAGGTGGTGCAGCTTCAGATAGTGCATGTG
>CAUWEA010000164.1:0-2065 GCA_963557735.1 uncultured Faecalimonas sp.
GAATATATTGTATCATCTTAATTTAAACGCGTTAGTAACACGTTAGTAACAAAAATGCTTGAAAACCCATTAAATACGTCATATTTTTTAATGTTCCTTTAATGTTTCTGCGGTATGATTCAGATACAAAGTAAGAAACAGAAAAAATAAAAAAAGAAAAGGAGAAAACAGATATGATGAAAAAATATATGGCAGCAGGAATCGCAGTGATCAGTGTATTAGGAGCAGTTGCAGGATGTGGAGGCGCAGGCGGAAAGGATATCGGAAAAGATGCGGCGCTGGATGCAGCTCTTCAGGATGCAGGCGTTACAGAGGAAGATACGACCAGATTAAGAACATCAAAGGACAGAGATGACGGAAGGATCGTCTATGAGATCCAGTTTGATGCAAACGGAACGGAATATGATTATGAAATTTCGGCAGCAGATGGAACCATCTTAAATGTTGATACAGAAAGTATCCCAAACGCGTCAGTGCAGAACAATGCACAGACAGATTCCACAGAGCAGAAAAATGGATCTGGGCAAAATACTGCACAATCAGACAGTGGCACTCAGAATCGTGATAGTTCCGGACAAACTGCGCAGGGTGGACAACAGAATGATACACAGAATAGTCAGCAAAACGCAGGAGCAAATGTGGCGGTCAGTCAGGAGCAGGCTGTGAAGACGGCGCTTGAGAGAGTTCCGGGAGCAACAGAGACAGATATCCGCATCCAGCTTGACCAGGATGACGGACAGTACAGATATGAAGGAGATATTATCTACAATCAGGTAGAATATGAATTTGAGATTGACGCAAATACGGGAAATGTATTAGAGTGGAGCGAAGAGAGAAGATAACAGAACATCTGAAAAATAAATTTAGGATTCGGAAGGGAAAAGGAAGAGGAATAGATGAAAATAACTGCACTTGTAGAAAATGTGAGTGAAGGTGAGTTTAAGGCAAAACATGGGCTTGCATTGTATATAGAAACGCAGAAGCATAAGATTTTATTTGACCTGGGACCAGACGAAACGTTATTTGATCATGCAGAAAAGAAAGGGATCCATCTGGAAGAGGTGGATCTCGTGATTTTATCTCATGGTCATGTGGATCATGGGGGAGCTCTGAAGAAGTTCTTAGACAAAAATGAGACTGCAAAAATCTATGTTCAGCAGTCCGCATTTGAACCTCATTATAGTAAGATTGGTTTTTTGAAAATTCCCGTAGGAATTTCAGAGAAATTACAACTACATCCACAAGTTGTTTTAGTAGAAGGGGATGTGGCGATTGATGAAGAACTTCTGCTTTTTACAGTAGAAAAGCAGAAAAAATGCAGGTCTCCGGTGAATGAAGTTTTGTATGAAAAGGGAAGGAAAGACAACTTTATCCATGAACAAAATCTGATGATTTTTGCAGGAAAGAATGTTTTAATCATGGGATGTGGTCATGCAGGAATTGTAAATATCATGGAGAAGGCTAAAAAGTATCATCCTTCTGTCTGCATCGGGGGATATCATTTATGGAATCCCATGAGTAAAAAAACAGTTTCGGATGGATTGCTGGAAGAAATTGCAGACGAACTTAAGCAATATCCAGACACACAGTTTTGGACTTGTCACTGTACGGGACAAAAAGCGTATCAATATTTAAAAACACGTTTGCCGGACATGAAGTATCTCTCGTGTGGAATGGAAATCAAGGTATAAAAAGGAGAAACGATGTCAGAGTATTATAAATTTTTTTCACATAAGCAATGTGAGTATTTTCCGTGCCATAAGACAGAGGATCCAGATAACTTTAACTGTCTGTTCTGCTTCTGCCCTTTATATTTAAAAGGGACAGAATGTGGTGGGAACTTCCGATACACAGAAAAAGGCGTGAAAGACTGCAGCCAGTGTATGTTCCCGCATGACCGGAAAAATTATGAGGAGATGATGGAAAGATTGAGGTCATGCTGATTTTTATTGTGACGGATATACGGAACTGTTATAATGTGGATATGAAGAAAGCTATAAACTGAAAGTCAAAGAGGCGAGGAAATGCTGGAAATTAGATATGTTCAATTAGAAGATAAAGAGTT
>CAUWEA010000165.1:0-2063 GCA_963557735.1 uncultured Faecalimonas sp.
GAAAAGACGGGATCCCGATCAATATCCGCAATACGAACGCACCGGAAGATCCGGGAACGATGATCGTGGAGAGCACCTGCCGTCAGTCGAAGTATACGATTACCGGGATTGCAGGAAAGAAAGGATTTGCTTCTGTCCATATTGAAAAGGAAATGATGAATGCGGAGATCGGCTTTGGCCGAAAAGTCCTTCAGGTTTTCGAAGACAATGAAATCCCGTTTGAACATATGCCGTCCAGCATTGATACGATGACTGTGCTTGTGGATCAGGCAGTGTTTGAGGAGAAAGAACAGGCAGTGATCTCGGGGATCCAGAGAGCAGTCCAGCCAGATCAGATCAAGCTGGAGTCAGACTTCGCTCTGCTTGCAGTTGTCGGCCGCGGAATGGCGCGTGCGCGCGGGACTGCAGGACGTATTTTCTCGGCACTGGCGCATGCCAATGTCAATGTCAAGATGATCGATCTCGGATCCAGTGAATTAAATATTATTATCGGGGTAAAAAACGAGGAGTTTGAAACTGCCATTCAGGCAATTTATGATATCTTTGTAAAAACACAGATTTAGCAGCTAAAGAGAGGACAGACAAATGAACATTTTATTTTTTCTAAGACCGAAGAGTGATCTGGCATATGTCTATGACGATCACACATTGCGACAGGTGTTAGAAACAATGGAGCATCATAAATATTCTTCCATTCCGGTATTGAACCGGGAAGGAAAATACGTGGGGAGCATCACTGAGGGTGATCTTCTCTGGTGGATCAAAGATCATGCCAATCTTGACCTGAAAAAGGCGGAGAACATTCCGATGACAGCGGTCACAAGGCGATATGATTATCAGGCAGTCAATGCAGGAGCAAAGATGGAAGATCTGATCGACCGGGCAATGGAGCAGAATTTTGTGCCGGTCGTGGATGACCAGCAGAACTTTATCGGGATCATCACAAGACGGGAGATCATCAGCTACTGCTATAAGCATATGGAAAAAGGAATAAAAAGCATAAAAAAATCAGTCAACCTATTGACACAACGGAAAACAGATGATAATATATAGGAGATGCCGCACAGCGAGGTATAAGAATCTCATCCGAGATCACCGAAGCTGGCGAGTAATGATAATAGGAGGTGCCATATGTACGCAATTATAGCAACAGGTGGTAAACAGTACAAAGTAGCCGAAGGCGATATCATTAGAGTAGAGAAACTTGGTGTAGAAGCTGGAGAAACTTTCACATTTGACCAGGTGCTTGCAGTTAGCGATAATGAATTAAAAGTTGGAAACCCGACAGTAGAAGGTGCAACAGTTACAGCTTCTGTAATCGGAGATGGAAAAGCTAAAAAAGTTATCGTTTACAAGTATAAGAGAAAAACTGGATACCATAAGAAAAATGGTCACAGACAGCAGTACACAGCTGTTAAGATCGAAAAGATCAACGCTTAATCAAGGCCATGATCCAGGTAACGATTTTAAAAAATGAAAAACATGCATGTGTTGGTTTTCGTACGAAAGGACATGCCGGAATGAGCGAGGCGGGGCAGGATATTGTCTGCGCGGCAGCTTCGGTACTGATCATAAACACAGTGAATGCGATCGACCGCTATACATCAGATGAGACAAGTCTTGTGTCGGATGATGAAGAAGGCGTGATCGAATTTGAACTGCAAAATAGTCCTTCGGAGAGGGCTGCACTGTTGTTGGATGCCATGATTCTCGGACTCGAGAGCATAGCGGATGACGAAAGCTACGAGCAATATATTGATATAACATTTGAGGAGGTGTAAGACCATGATGAAATTAAACCTTCAATTTTTCGCTCATAAAAAAGGAGTTGGTTCTACAAAGAACGGTAGAGACTCTGAATCTAAGAGATTAGGTGCGAAAAGAGCTGACGGACAATTTGTAAAAGCTGGAAATATCCTTTACAGACAACGTGGAACAAAGATTCACCCAGGAGTTAACGTAGGACGCGGTGGAGATGATACTTTATTCGCTTTAGTTGACGGAGTTGTAAGATTCGAAAGAAAAGGAAGAGATAAGAAACAGGTTTCTATCTATCCAGTAGC
>CAUWEA010000166.1:0-1958 GCA_963557735.1 uncultured Faecalimonas sp.
GCGTTGCCAACAGATTTACAGTCTGCCCCCTTTGGCCACTCGGGAATCCATCCATTTCTGTGAGGCAAACTGCCTCAACTAGTATATATTTATATCATATCCGACCTGGAAATGCAAGCAGTTTTTTCATCATTTTTTAGATAGGTGGATTACGATTGCAACTTGAACTAACAAAAGTTCAGGTTGCAGTCATAATCCGCCTACTTCTTTTCCGTAATCTTTCTCGAGCGAAGAACGATCGCGGAATGTCTTCCCATATTCAGCACAACTTCGCCCTGATCGATCAGCACATAATCCGGCTCCATCGTATATCCCTGCTCATAGGTGTACAAAAGCCGGTCCATCTTCCCTTTCATCGGAAGTTCTGCCATCCATACCGGAACCGTGATCTCTTTTAACTTCTTGCTGTTATTGATGATCACGACAATCTGCTGTTCTTCTGAAAAACGGCTGTATGCCAGTACATTCTCATCCCAGAAAAGCATCTTGGTCGATCCACACCGGAGTACAGATTGTTCCTTATGGATCCGGATCATATCTTTGTGGAACTGAAGCAGTTCCTGATCTTCCTGCCCCCACGGATATGTCCTTCGATTATCCGGGTCCGTAAAACCACAGACACCTGCCTCGTCACCATAATAGACGGTCGGCGCGCCCACCCAGGTCATCTGCATCACAACTGCACTTCGCATGACTGCCGGGTTGATCCCTTCCTTTGCCGCCTTGTAACCGAGATTCTGCACACGGCCTACAATGTGATTCGTCCGTGTCAGAAACCGGGAATGATCATGATTCGACAACTCATTCATCGCCACCTGCAAAGATGGCGTCTGCATCGCTGCCATATGATGGCTCATCACACTGACAAAATGGTCTGCATTTCCCCACAGATCCTGCCTTCTCTCATCACTGTGCTTCTCCATCCCGGTGAAAAACCATGTGAGTGGTTCCATAAATGCATCGTAGTTCATAACAGTATCCCACTCATCACCTTGAAGCCATTCTCTTGGGTCCCCATAATGCTCGGCAAGGATCAGCGCCTCCGGATTGGCCTCCTTGACGGCTATGCGGAATTTCTTCCAGAACTCATGATTAAACTCGTTGGAATAACCGAGATCTGCCGCCACATCCAGACGCCATCCATCCACATTATAAGGTGGTGATACCCATTTCCTGGCAACCTTCAATATATATTCCTGCAATTCTTCAGAACCTTCGTAATTGAGCTTCGGCAAAGTGTCATGTCCCCACCAGCCATCGTAACTAGGGTTATACGGCCATTCTTCTTTGAAAAACCGGAAAAAGTTGTGGTAAGGACTATCCTCAGCCACATACGCTCCCTTTCCATATCCTTGCTGGCTCTCATAGATCCGCTCTCTGTCCAGCCATTTATTGAAAGAGCCACAGTGATTGAAAACACCGTCGATAATGACCTTGATACCTCTTTTATGAAATTCCTCCACAAGTTCTGCAAAAAAAGCATTGCTTGCCTCAAGATTTTTCGGATTGGTCGTGCGAATCTGGTACTTTTCTGCCTGACTGTTATCGAGACATCCATCCGGCAGCGCTTCTCCGCCGTCCTCCACGATCACCCCATAATGTGGATCGATATGGTCATAATCCTGAATATCATATTTATGATTCGACGGCGAGACAAACAATGGGTTAAAATAGACAGCTTCCACACCAAGCTCCTGAAGATAGTCTATTTTTTCGAGAACTCCTTTCAGATCGCCCCCATAGAATTCCCTGACTCCCATGAAAGCCGGATACTTGGACCAGTCCTTTACCTGAGCGCTATGCTCCCCGATATAAGCATATTCGCCGGTTTCCACATCGTTCGTCGGATCCCCGTTATAAAAGCGGTCTACAAAGATCTGATACATGACCGCTCCTTTTGCCCACCCGGGTGTTGCAAATCCCGGCGTGATCATAAAGGAATAAAAATCTTCCCGGTT
>CAUWEA010000167.1:0-1957 GCA_963557735.1 uncultured Faecalimonas sp.
TTGCATATTCACTGGCGCTTACATAAATAAGATCATACTTTTCTCCGCCGCTCAGCTTCTGCATCATAACCTGTGAATAATCGGAGGCCGGTTTTTCCATTTCCACATCTAATCCTGTCGCTTCTTCGATTTTCTGAACAAAAAGCTCCATCTCCTCCTCATCTTTTCCTCCGGTAACAGCAGTAAGGATTTTTACAGTTCCTCCCTGCTCTCCCTTTGCTGACGCATCCTTTTCCTTGTTCTCTCCGCAGGCCGTCATCGTGCCCATCACCATACATGCTGTAAGAAAAATCACACAAATTTTTTTCAGTTTCATTTTCCTGTTCCTCCTTTGTATTTCCAGCATTTGTATCATTTGTACACTTACCATATCATATTAATTATACTTTGTAAATATAATTATATATTTTATATGTTTTATACAGTTTCAAACTATGTTTTTTGTCTATTTTTTCTCTCCTTCCCTATATTCTTTACTATCACCTCATTTTTCCTGTTCTTACAAGCCTTATCATACATTTTTTTCTATGTGTTCTTCTATCCGGAATACGTTATATTTTTGTAAAATATGTTTTAATTGCGCTTTATCATATTTTAAATCATTATTTATCCGGACAAAAAAAATCTCCTGCAGCATATCCTGTTTTCACCCCAGAATATACTGTAAGAGATCCTTTCCTTCTGTTTTCTTATACCGTATTTACTTTTCCCCATCCTTCTCAACAAAAATCCCCGGGATCAGATAGTCTTGCCAGCGCTGCTCTCCCGTCCTGATCTTTTCCAGAAGTAATTTCACGGCACATTCCGCCATCCTTTTTTCATCCTGTTTCACATGCGTCATGTGATACTGATCCGGTGCAAGATAGTTTTCATCCACGCAGCACACTTGAATCTGCTGCAGCAATCCCTTCTCCGAAAGAATTTTCTCCGTTTCCATGGCCAGTCCGTATTCCAGACATACCAATCCGTCTAATTGCGCTCCGTAATTTTCTATGTACTCTCCGATCTGTTCCCGATAGATTTTCCCATACACCTGAAACGGATCTTCATAATCCACATAAGGAAGCAGACAGGGAGGCATGGCTTCCCGCCCGCATTCTTCCATTCCCTGGAAAAATCCTTTCTGCCGTTCCATAAGGGAAGAGGTTCCTCCCTCTTCCACCGTTACCATGGCAATTTTCTCTTTTCCCTGCTTTGCCAGATAACATACCAGCTTGCGGATCGCTTTCTCTCCATCTGTGCGTACGGAATCCAGCGGGATTCCCTCCATCTTTTTATCGATCAAAACAGCAGGAAATCCATCAATCACCATCTTCAGTATTTCTGTATTGTAATGAGAACCATGTACTGGCATAATACAGATTCCCTGCGCCCCCATTTTCCGCAAATAGGCGATGCTTTGTTTCTCCAGTTCCTGATTTCCATAGGAAAAGCAGGGATAGAGATGATATCCTGCATTTCTCACCTGATGATCCATCTCATACAGCAACTGTAAACCATAGCTGGAACTGATATGTTCAAAAATGACACCGATCAGCTTCTCTTCCTGCAGCGGCTCGCTGACTGTTTCGTTTGTCGGTTTCTCCGTCTCTTCCACTGCGCCTCCGGTCACAAAGCTTCCTTTTCCCCGCACCCGCTCGATCAACCGCTCCTGAACAAGAAGCGCCAGAGCCTTTTTTACGGTGATCGCGCTTACCTGGTACTGTTTCACCATATCTTCCTCTGCATCCAGCTTGTCCCCTTCTTTTAATATTCCCTGGCTGATTTTTTCTTTCAGATCTCTGTAAACCTTTTCATACAAAAAGGAACCCTTTGCCATATTGTACCTCCTGCTCTTCCAAAAAACTTACTATTCATTATATGATATGGCTATACAAAAGTAAAGATACCCGTTATAATACAAAGATACCAGGGTCAAAAGTCATAAACCACGTTGTGCTTGCACATATGTGGTTTT
>CAUWEA010000168.1:0-1903 GCA_963557735.1 uncultured Faecalimonas sp.
ATGAAGTTAGCAGGATAATTTTGTGCAATTTTTCAAATTTGCTCATTTATAGATTCTAACACATTTCCTAGTCTTTAACATTATTTCCCCAAAAAATTTAAGGGTGTATTGCAAAATACAATACACCCTCAACATTCACAGCGTTCCATTTCTATTTTAAACAACAAGTAAATTCCTCGTTAGGAGGTTGGGTAAATTTCTTTACCCAATACCCTACCCAATCTGTACCCAAAATAGCACGATATTTTGTGAGATTTTACAGTAGTTTATAACACTTGTCAAAAATAGCTAGAAACCGCTTAAATACGCTATTTAATTCGCTTTTTATCAGTCCTACGATTGATAAATTAGTTTCCCATCTGAGCTGCAACTTCTGCTGCGAAGTCCTCGTTTTTCTTCTCAAGTCCTTCACCAGTCTCAAAACGAACGAATTTCTTAACTGCTACGTTAGCACCATTCTCTTTTGCAACTTTTTCTACATATTTAGCAACTGTAAGATCGCTGTCCTGTACATATACCTGATCTAACAGACAGATCTCTTTCATCTCTTTGTTGAGACGTCCGATAATCATTTTCTCAATGATGTTATCTGGCTTATTTGGATTTTCTTTCTTAGCCTGAGCAAGAAGGATCTCTTTCTCATGCTCTAAGAAATCCTGATCTACTTCATCACGAGATACATACTTTGGAGACATAGCTGCTACCTGCATTGCTACGTTCTTTAAGCAAGCTTTGATCTCATCGTTAACAACATCTGTATCAGCCTCAACAAGAACACCAATACGTCCGCCACCGTGGATGTAAGATACTACGCATCCCTCAGTCTCAACTTTTTCAAATCTTCTGATGTTTAAGTTTTCTCCGATTACTGCGATTTTCTCAGTAAGAACATCTTTTACTGTCTTAGCAGCGTCTTCATTCCATGCCTCTGCCATGAACTCGTCCATGTTAGCAGCTTTTGTTGTAAGCGCTTGATTTACAACTGCTTTTACATATGCCTGGAAGTCAGCGTTCTTAGCAACGAAGTCTGTCTCAGAGTTAACCTCTACGATAGCTGCTGCTTTGTCATCTTTTACTTCAGCCATAACGATACCTTCTGCTGCGATACGTCCAGCCTTCTTCTCAGCTTTAGCCTGTCCGTTCTTTCTAAGGTATTCGATTGCTTCATCCATATTACCATTTGTCTCGTTAAGAGCTTTCTTACAGTCCATCATTCCTGCGCCTGTCATTTCTCTTAACTCTTTTACCATACTAGCTGTAACTGCCATTTTCTTATCCTCCATTTTCGTTTCTCTCACACCTGTCTTCCCTACATTTTCATTAGGTAGACAGACGGGGTTCACACTAAATTAGCCAGAACCCCATTCATTACTTACTCTTCTACTTCTTCAGCAACTTCCTCGTATACTTCATCAGACTCTGTCATTCCCTGATTAGCCTCTACGACTGCGTCTGCCATTTTAGAAACGATTAATTTTACTGCACGGATAGCATCATCATTTCCTGGGATTACATAATCTAACTCTTCTGGATCACAGTTTGTGTCAGCGATTCCGATAAGCGGAATTCCCAGTGTATGCGCTTCCTGGACACAGATTCTTTCTTTCTTAGGATCAACTACGAAGATAGCGTCTGGCAGTTTCTTCATATCTTTGATTCCGCCAAGGTTCTTCTCAAGTTTTTCCCATTCTTTTTTAATCTGGATAACTTCTTTTTTCGGTAATACATCAAATGTTCCATCTTCAGACATTCTCTCGATATCTTTAAGACGAGCGATTCTGCTCTTGATTGTCTTGAAGTTTGTAAGCATTCCTCCAAGCCATCTCTCATTTACAAAGTACATTCCACAACGCTCTGCTTCTGTTTTGATAGCATCCTGAGCCTGTTTCTTTGTTCCTACGAA
>CAUWEA010000169.1:0-1895 GCA_963557735.1 uncultured Faecalimonas sp.
TTGTATCTGACAATTCTGATAATAAATTCCTTTTTTCTTCCATAATGTCTCATGAGTCCCCCGCTCTGCAACGCTTCCATCTTGAAGGATCAAAATCTCATCTGCATCCCGCACAGAGGAAACCCGGTGTCCGATAATGATCTTTGTCACATCTCTGACCTGACGCAGATTTTCCTGGATCTGCCGCTCCGTATCCATATCAAGCGCAGAAGTCGAGTCATCCAACACAAGTACCGGGGCATGCTTTGCAAGCGCCCTGGCAATACTGATCCGCTGCTTCTGTCCGCCGGAAAGACCGACTCCACGTTCCCCGATCAGTGTGTCGTACTGACTCTCCATGCGCTCCACGAAGTTTTTCGCTTCCGCGCAGTCTAACGATGCAATGACTTCCTCCTGCGGGACTTCTCCCCGTTTTCCAAAACGTACATTTTCTTCTACCGTATCTGAAAACAGAAACACATCCTGCATCACAAGTGAGATACTTCTCCGCAGCTGCCGGAGTGGCAGTGTCCGGATATCCTTTCCGTCTAAAAGGATTTTTCCACCCGTCACATCGTAAAACCGCTGCAGAACATGAATCACCGATGTCTTCCCTGCGCCGGTTTCTCCCATGATTCCAAGCGTTTTTCCCGCCAGGAGTTCAAAGGAAACATCCTTTAAGATCGGATGTCCGTCGATGTCCAGGGAAACATGGTCAAATGTCACATTTCCTTTCACATCTTTAAGCACATCCGGATTCTCTGCCTCCCGGATCTCCGGAGACTGCCGGTAGATCTTTTTCAGTTTTTCATTCGATGCCACAGCTGCCGCAAAGTCATTGAACAGCCAGCCAAGCATCTCCATCGGCCAGACAATATTCATAGAATATTCCACAAAGGCGCCAAGTGTTCCGAGTGTGATTTTCCCCTCAATCACCCGGTATCCGCCGAAAATAATAACGATGACCGGCAAAAGTTTCGTGATCGCCTGAAACAGCGGCTGGTATCTGACTAACACCTTTGACTGCTTCATATTCAGTTCATAATACCGCTTATTGTGCGATAAAAACTTTCTGATCTCAAATTTTTCTCGTGCAAATGCTTTGACCGTACGCACCCCTGCAAGATTTTCCTCCGCCACTGTATTCAAAGCTGCATTCTCTTCGCTGATCTCTTCATACACATTTCCAAGCTTTTTCTCCATCAGGATCGCAAGCAGCGCCACCAGAGGCATCGCGATCACCGGGATCAGAAACAATCCTTTGTCAAGCTGATACATACAGATCAAAATGACGCTGGTGTGAAAGATCACTTCCACGATCAGCATGCTGATATAAGTCAGTGACCCCCATATTTTATCGACATCATCTTTGACTCTCGACATCAGTTCTCCGGTATTCGTATTGTTAAAATACCGCATGGACAAAGACTGGATATGGTCAAACAGCCTCCTTCTGATATCCATCGCGATCTCCGATCCGACACGATCAAAGGTAAACTCCTGAAGATATCCGAAAATGCATCTTCCGACACCGATCAGAAGCACTCCGAGAAGCAACATTGGGAAGATCTCCTTCTGCCCTTTGCCGATCACATCGTCGATCATACTTTTTGTAATCTGCGGCGACAGCATGTCAAGACTTACTTTGATGATCAGACAAGCGACCGCAAATGCATACACATACCATTTTTCCAACAGATATTTCGATATTTTCTTCATAAAATTCCCCGTTCTCCTTTCCTCTCTGATACAGCAGGTTCTTTCCTCACTCTTCTTTTCCAAAACAATTTTCTGATCTGATGCAGCAGCATGTTCACACGCAGCATGTTTTTATTCCACAAGATTCCACAGAAATTTTTATGGAATAAAAAAGTGTGCTGAGCACACTCTCAGCTCCCCTGCCCCTCATTCTTGAG
>CAUWEA010000170.1:0-1813 GCA_963557735.1 uncultured Faecalimonas sp.
GCCCTGGAGCGGAACCGCAAGAAATACGACTTGCAGGCAAAGCAACTCCGAGATACAGAGAATCGCGAAAAATTCAAAGTCTACGGTGAGCTGATCCACACCTACGGCTACAATTTGGAGCCCGGTGCAAAAAAGCTGGAAGCGCTGAACTATTACACAAACGAAATGATCACAATTCCGCTGGATGGCACAAAGACCCCACAGGAAAATGCTCTGAAATATTTTGAGAAATACAATAAACAGAAACGTACTTTTGAGGCACTGACTTCTCTGATTGAGGAGACAAAAGATGATATCTCCTATCTGGAATCGGTCAGCAATGCGCTCGATATCGCGCTCAGCGAAGATGATCTGACACAGATCAAAGAAGAATTGATTGAATCCGGCTACATCCGCCGGAAATTTACGAAAAAGAAAGTAAAGATCACAAGCAGGCCGTTCCACTACCTGTCCAGCGATGGCTATCATATTTATGTCGGCAAAAACAACCTGCAAAATGAGGAGCTCACCTTCCACTTTGCCTCCGGAAATGACTGGTGGTTCCATGCCAAAGGAATCCCTGGTTCTCACGTCATTGTAAAGACAAACGGAGAAGAACTGCCGGACCGTACTTTTGAGGAGGCCGGAAAACTTGCCGCGTACTATTCGAAGAACCGCGGAAGTGAAAAGATTGAGATTGATTACATTGAAAAAAAACATGTCAAAAAACCAAAGGGAGGAAAACCTGGATTTGTCGTATATTACACCAATTACTCACTGATGATCGACTCGGATATTTCACAGATCAAGCAGCTGGAAGACTGATCAAGCTGTCTAGATCCGCATAAGCATTTTCATTCTCAAAAAAACTCAATACAGCAACTGCCGCATCATTTCTAATGCGGCAGCCTCTTCTCATATTTTGTTCTAATTAATAGTCCCAAATGTCAATCATAATGCTGATAACTTGCTTTGAATCTTTGTCAAGTTCAACTCCCAGAGAACGTGTAAATAATTCATCATCCCAGCTGTATGTGAGGATTCCGGTCTTAGTGTCTTCTGCTTTTTCTCCCGGCTCCCCATATTTTTCAAGCAACTCAGCCTCTGTCGTACCAAGACGGACATCTCCCGGAAGTGCGATATCTACAATACCCTCCCCATCACGGCTTGTAATATAGAATCCAGTCAAAGTACAGTCTGTCACTTTTGCATCAGCATCTCCGGTATTCTCACAGTAGATGCCTACCTGATTTCCATTTTTGTCTTTCAACATTGGAAATTCTGTTTCTCCCGGTTTCACCATCTTGTCCGCCGGTACTTCTTCGGCATCAACTTTTAATCCTGCTGCCTCTAATTCCGAAACTTTACACGGAAGTGTAACGGTTTTCCCGCTCACGTTCAGTTCCAGTGATTCCCATGCAGACGGTCCTTCTGGTTTCTCAGTGTCGGCATCATCGGTATCCTCTCCCTCGACCTCTTCCTCAATGTCTTCTTCCATGTCGCCTCCCAAAAGTCCGCTGAGGCTTCCTCCTGCATCTACCGCCTGTTCTTTTGCATCTTTCGGCAGTTTGATCTCTTTGACTTTATTGTACTCATCAAAATTCAGCTCAAGATTCAGTTCCTGGATCTCCATTCCCCCGGCTTCCTCCATCGCTTTTGTAACTACATCTTTCATATCAATAGAAATGCTTGCCGGAAGGATGCTCTCCTTGTATACGGCGATCGTGCATGGAATCTCAAGATCCTCGATATCCTCTTCCGAAACAGCTCCTCCCATTCCGAAAGTCTCCAACATATCTTCTCCGACCATGTCTGCTGCAAACTTTCCGCCGAT
>CAUWEA010000171.1:0-1661 GCA_963557735.1 uncultured Faecalimonas sp.
GCAAACGTATCTGTTTATAATATCGAAGGTAAAGAAGTTGGAACAATCGACTTAAGCGATGCAGTATTCGGTGTTGAAGTAAACGAACACTTATTACACATGGCAGTTGTAAGCCAACTTGCAAATAAACGTCAGGGAACACAGAAAGCAAAAACTCGCTCAGAAGTTCGCGGCGGTGGTAGAAAACCATGGAGACAAAAAGGAACAGGTCATGCAAGACAAGGTTCTACAAGAGCTCCACAATGGACAGGCGGCGGAGTTGTATTTGCTCCAACACCAAGAGATTACTCTTTCAAATTAAATAAGAAAGAGAAGAGAGCTGCTCTGAAATCAGCTCTGACAAGTAGAGTAGAAGAAAAGAAATTCATCGTTCTTGATGAGATCAACTTTGGAGAGATCAAGACAAAGAATTTCCAGAATGTACTGAACAACTTAAATGTAGCAAAAGCGTTAGTTGTTTTAGAAGATGGAAATAAGAATGCAGAATTATCTGCAAGAAACATTCCTTCTGTTAAGACAGCTCGTACAAATACAATCAATGTATACGACATTCTGAAATATAACACAGTAATCGCTACGAAAGCAGCTGTTGAGACTATCGAGGAGGTGTACGCATAATGGCAAGCATTCAGTATTATGATGTAATCCTTAAACCAGTGATCACTGAGAAGAGTATGGCTGCTATGGCTGAAAAGAAATACACATTTTTAGTTCATCCACAGGCAACAAAGTCTCAGGTAAAAGAAGCTGTTGAAAAAATGTTCGCAGGAACAAAAGTAAAAAGCGTAAATACTATGAATCTTGATGGAAAAACAAAAAGACGTGGTATGACATACGGAAAAACTGCAAAGACAAAGAAAGCAATCGTTCAGCTTACAGAAGAAAGCGCTGATATCGAGATTTTCGAAGGCTTATAAGATAAAGTAACTATACGGTGCAAATCCGTGAAACGAAAAATTAGGAATTGAAAGGAGAGACAGTAATGGGAATTAAAACATACCGCCCATATACACCTTCCAGAAGACATATGACTGGCTCTGATTTCTCAGAGATCACAAAGACAACTCCGGAGAAATCTTTAGTTGTATCTTTAAGCAAAACAGCTGGTCGTAACAATCAGGGTAAAATCACAGTTAGACACCGCGGAGGCGGAGCAAAAAGAAAATATAGAGTAATTGATTTCAAGAGAAGAAAAGACGGAATTCCGGCTACTGTAATCGGTATCGAATACGATCCGAACAGAACAGCTAACATCGCTTTAATCTGCTACGCAGATGGAGAGAAAGCTTACATCTTAGCTCCTCAGGGATTAACAGATGGAATGAAAGTTATGAACGGACCAGAAGCAGAAGTAAGAGTAGGAAACTGCTTACCACTTTCTGAAATTCCGGTTGGTACACAGATTCACAACATCGAGTTATATCCAGGAAGAGGTGGACAGTTAGTTCGTTCAGCTGGTAACAGCGCTCAGTTAATGGCGAAAGAAGGAAAATACGCTACACTTAGACTTCCGTCTGGAGAGATGAGAATGGTTCCGATCATTTGTAGAGCATCTATCGGTGTAGTAGGAAACGGAGATCACAACCTTGTGAACATCGGTAAAGCCGGACGTAAACGTCACATGGGTATCAGACCAACAGTTCGTGGTTCTGTTATGAACC
>CAUWEA010000172.1:0-1634 GCA_963557735.1 uncultured Faecalimonas sp.
CCCCAAGTCTTCCCCCAAATTTCCCCCAAATCTAATGATAAAATACGGTATTTTACGATAATTTATGAATTTTCTCTCCAACTGCAAAAACCCCTTGAAAATGCCCATTTTCTGAGCTTTTCAAGGGGTTTAACCTGCATTTTATCTAGGAATTTAGTTTCCCATCTGTGCAGCTACTTCAGCAGCAAAATCTTCGTTTTTCTTCTCTAATCCTTCTCCAGTTTCGAAACGAACGAATTTCTTAACTGTTACGTTAGCACCGTTTTCTTTTGCTACTTTTTCTACATATTTAGCAACAGATAAGTCGCTGTCCTGCACGTATGCCTGATCTAATAAGCAGATCTCTTTTAATTCTTTGTTGAGACGTCCGATGATCATCTTTTCGATGATGTTGTCTGGCTTCTCCGGGTTTTCTGTCTTAGCCTGAGCTAATAAGATTTCTTTTTCGTGCTCTAAGTATTCTGCTGATACTTCATCGCGTGAAACGTATTTTGGAGACATAGCTGCTACCTGCATTGCTACGTTCTTTAAGCAAGCTTTGATCTCGTCGTTGATTACGTCTGTCTCAGCTTCTACTAAAACACCGATTCTTCCGCCACCGTGGATGTAAGGTACTACACATCCGTCTGTAACTACTTTTTCAAATCTTCTGATGCTTAAGTTTTCTCCGATAACAGCGATTTTCTCTGTTAAAGCGTCTTTTACAGTCTTTGTGTTATCTGCTAACCATGCTTCGCTTAAGAAAGCATCCATATCAGCTGCTTCTGTTGCTACTGCCTGATTTGCAACTTCTTCTACATATGCCTGGAAGTCAGCGTTCTTAGCAACGAAGTCTGTCTCAGAGTTTACTTCTACGATTGCTGCCACTTTGTCATCTTTTACAACAGCTTTTACAAGACCTTCTGCTGCAATTCTTCCTGCTTTCTTGTCAGCTTTTGCCTGTCCGTTCTTTCTTAAGTATTCTACTGCTTCGTCCATGTTTCCGTTTGTTTCATTAAGAGCTTTTTTGCAGTCCATCATTCCTGCACCTGTCATTTCTCTTAATTCTTTTACCATACTAGCTGTGATTGCCATGATCATTTCCTCCATTGATAATAGTTTCTTTAAAAAAATGCTTCAACCTGTATTCAGGCTGAAGCATTTAGTTCCAATCTTAAGCTTCTTCTGTTACTTCTTCAGCTGCTTCTTCTGTTACTTCTTCAAAAATTTCTTCTTCTCCTGTAACACCCTGGTTTGCTTCGATTACAGCGTCTGCCATTTTAGCAACGATTAACTTAACTGCTCTGATTGCATCATCGTTTCCTGGAATTACATAGTCTAATTCTTCTGGATCACAGTTTGTATCTGCGATACCGATCAACGGAATTCCAAGTGTGTGTGCTTCCTGAACACAGATTCTTTCTTTCTTAGGGTCTACGATAAAGATTGCATCTGGAGCTTTCTTCATATCTTTGATTCCGCCTAAGTTCTTTTCAAGTTTCTCCCACTCTTTTTTGATTGCGATAACTTCTTTCTTAGGTAATACGTCGAATGTTCCGTCTTCTGCCATTCTTTCGATATCTTTTAAGCGTGCGATTCTGCTCTGGATTGTCTTGAAGTTTGTCAGCATTCCACCTAACCATCTCTCGTTTACG
>CAUWEA010000173.1:0-1597 GCA_963557735.1 uncultured Faecalimonas sp.
GGAACAGATTGCAATTAGCGTCGGCAATGCCAAGTTTCCTGTCATTCCAATCCCCTGCATATCCTGGTAATTGATGATATAGTCCTTTGTTGTGGTACTGATTTGACCGGAAATACGGTTTCCATTGGCTTTCAGATAATTAAATGCTGTATTAGTTGCTTCTTTTGGCTCTTTACCGGAACCTATACCAGTACAGGTCAGCTTTCCATTACCAGGCATCATCTGGGTTTCCAGCATATAACAGCCAATCATGCCTGTCTTTGATTTGGAAACGGTATAAACAGATCCTGGTTTTCCCATGCCTTCTGGAATCAACTTGCCACCACCCTGCTCAGGAACGGAAACATAATGCTCCTCAAAACTGTCATTATCTGTATAAGAGAAATTTACATCATAGAACTCCATTCCGCCGATCTTCTTCAGCTGTTCTTTTACTCTGCGGCGAAGTTCCAGTGAAATCTCCACGATCTCACGTAATTCTTCTTTTGTTACTTCTCCATCCGGATATAACAGTTTTGTAAATCCGGAAATCATCTTACGAACGGCAATGGTATCACGCTGATTCAGGTTATTTCCAAGACGGAAATACTTGTCCATCAGGTCACTATAGCTGTCCTTACGAAGTTCACGCATAAACTCTGACAGATAATCTGTAATAAATCCATAATCGTTGGTAAATGAATCCGGTCTGTATTTCGGAATCTCCCAACCAGGAATATAACAATGCATACGATCCAGGAACGCTGTATCAGTACCCATTTCCGGTGGGAATGGATCAAATAAACTGGATGTCTTCAAAAGCGTATCTACACTTTGATTGATATTTCCCACGAATACCATAGAAGCCTTTGCCTGAATCTCCGCTTTTCCTCGTGAAAAAGCTCCGGATGCCATATATCCTTTCATGATCTGGATACCATCTTTATCTTTGAACTTAATACCAGCAACCTCATCAAAAGCTACACAGTCCCACATACCTACAAGACCTACGGTATGGTTAGACATATTGTAAAAGAGATTGGCAACCGTTGTCTGTCCACCAGCAACCAGAATACTGTTCGGAGAAATCTGCTCATATATGTAAGATTTACCAGTAGAACGTGGTCCTAATTCGCAAAGGTTAAAGTTATTCTCTACCAGCGGAATCATACGTGCAATCAACAGCCATTTTGCTCTCTCACTGAAACTTTCCGGCTCCAATCCCGTCGAACGAAGCAGGACATCCATCCACTCATCCTTGGTAAATGCTTTTCTTCCATTCCTCACTTCATCCATATCCACATGAGGCATTTGGATCGGTGTCAGCTTACGGATACGGATTGGCTGCGTATTTTTCTTGTCTTCTTCAATAAATTCGTACTCCATCTGCAGGATACACCAGATACCACCGCAGAGCAGACGATCATAGTCTTTCACATAATCCGGATGGATTGGAATTCCTTTCACACCCAGATTAGAGAATGTAGCTTCGTAGCGGTCTTCCTTTGTATTCAACACAACCGTGATACGGTCAATTACTGTATAGCTACCTCTTTCACGCAAAAGAGAGAGAATCTTCTGTGCCTCGTCCGGACGCACATAATTATCTCTCAAAATT
>CAUWEA010000174.1:0-1543 GCA_963557735.1 uncultured Faecalimonas sp.
TTTTCTCACCGGAAAGATCGCGTCCTCATGAAGAACGGTAGCGCCCATATAAGAAAGCTCTCTTAATTCTCTGTATGTGATTGTCTCGATCGGCTGAGGGTTATGGATGATCCTTGGATCTGCGATCAGAAATCCTGAGACGTCCGTCCAGTTTTCATAGATATCTGCCTTCGCAGCCTTTGCCACGATCGATCCGGTAATGTCTGACCCTCCCCTTGAAAAAGTATGGATCTTTCCGTCTGCCCCCATTCCGTAAAATCCCGGAATGACGGCACGGTTTGCATTTTCAAGGCGCTTTGCAAGCACATCCTCCGTCCGTGCCAGATCAAGATTTCCATTTTTATCGAAGAAGATCACTTCTGCCGCATCGATAAACGTGATCCCGAGATAATTGCTCATAACGATCCCGTTCAGATATTCTCCTCTGGATGCCGCATAATCTCTCCCTGCCTTTTTTAAAAACTGTTCTGCGATCGTCTCAAATTCTTTGTCAAGAGACAGTTCCAGCTGAAGTCCGTCAATGATTTCTTCATAGCGTGCTTTGATCTCGTTTAACAGTGGAAGAAATTTCTTTCCTTTCTCTGCCAGTTCATAGCAGTGATAGAGCATATCCGTAACCTTCGTGTCATTGATATGACGCTTTCCCGGTGCAGACGGAACTACATAACGTCTTGTCTTGTCCGCGCGGATGATCTCTCCTACTTTTTGAAACTGAGCCGCATTTGCAAGCGAACTCCCGCCAAATTTTACTACTTTTCTCATTCGGTACCTTCCTCTCATTTATCCAAGATATTCTTTCACAGCTTCCGGTGTAAAGACAACGCCCTTTATACCGAGCCGCTTTGCCGCCTCCACATTCTCCGGTCTGTCATCAAAGAATATCGCATTCTCCGGTTTTATATTATACCGCGTCAGAAGGATTTTGTATATCTTTTCTTCTGGTTTTATACATTTTTCTTTGTAAGAAAACACACCGCCATCGAAGCTGTCGATAAATCCGATCTCCTCCCGCGTCATCTCATATAATCCTTCCGAATAATTTGAAAGATAATAGATGCGGTATCCCTTTCCGCGGAAATGCGCGATCAGACGATCTGTGTAAGCAAATTTGCGAACACAGCCTGCAAGTCCTGCAAACACCTGCCGCACTTCCTTCTCGTAATCCGGTGCATTCTGGATAAAGCACTGCAGCCATTCATCCGGTGTAACGCTGCCTCTGTCTCCCAGTATCCAGGCTTCACTTAAAAAAATGGCATCCGCCAGTATCTGATAAGTCTTCTCATCAAAGGAAAATTGCTGCAGATAAGATTCCCAGTCATAATCAGCAAGCACTTTCCCGAGATCAAAAATCACTGTGTCTGTCATCTTTTCCCTCCTCTTTTCTGTTTTTTCAGCTGTTGCGTAAAGCAGACTGCGATTTTTCTGTCTTTGGGTATCGAAAAAGGAGTGTTTGTAAAAACACTCCTTCTTTCTGCACATATTAATTATATTTACGTTTTCTAGCAGCTTCAGATTTCTTTTTACGTCTTACGCTTGGTTTTTC
>CAUWEA010000175.1:0-1510 GCA_963557735.1 uncultured Faecalimonas sp.
TCATAGCCATACTGCTGGCAAGAGTCAGTATGGTCTACATATTTACAGAGTACAGCCCACTCGAAGAGGTTACCGTATTCTGGTTCCTGGCAATCTTATCTTTCGTCCTGATCCTGATGATCGAAGACAAAATAGAAAGAATGAGGTATCGCCATGGAAAATAGACGCTTAACAATGAAAAACCCCGGTGGAAGGAACTACCGCCTTACCTGCGCTGTAGATACAGCAGATCTCCGGGTGGATATGGGAAGAGAATACCCGACACTTTTGGGAAACAAGATCGATACCATAGGGCGGATCGAAGACATCTGCACACTGGAAGAGGCAGAGCAGATCTTAAAACTACATAAAAAATAGCACGTGTTCCGCAAAAACACGTGCCGGTGAACTGTCGCTCACGAAAATAACAACATAATCATCATATCATGTGAGCGGCAGATTTTCAAGGAAAACGGCGTAAATCTGCCGTTTTAATTTTACAAAAAAATGACCCTTTCCCGGGCTTGTAATAGATAGTAACAAATCGGGGAAAGAGAAAAAGGCTTGAGGATGATATGAAAAAGAAGAAAAAAGGAATGGTATTCATTCCCTATGATTACGAAGCAGCGTTCCAGCAGAATCTGGATAGCCTCCATGAGCTGTTTGTGGAAGAACTCCTGAAGAATAGGTACAAATGTGTATATACGTTAAAAGAGATCACTGCAGGAGATCAATTCGAGGTTGAGATTTATCCGGAGTTCACATCCATGGATCAGATCCCGGAGGAGGGAAGAAAAAAGGACAACAGCAGGGCACAGAAAAATTTAAATGATAAAAATGCAAGAAAGTATGTGATCCGGCTGATCAACAACAACTTTACCGACAGGGATATATGGATGACCCTGACCTATCGCCCGGGCGAAGAACCAGAGAACATGGAAAGAGCTGTCAAGAACATGCAAAATTACATTGACAGGATCAACTACCGAAGGAAAAAGAGGGGTTTGGGAAATGCCAGATATATTTATATTACAGAGTATTCCCCGGAGGCGGAGATCCGCTGGCATCATCATGTTGTGATGGACGGAGAGATGGATATGGATACGGTGGAGGCGGCATGGACAAAAGGCGACCGAAACCAGGCAAGGAGAGTCAACCGCGACGAATTCGGCTTAACAGGGATGTCTTGTTATATGACCAAAGAAAAGAACCGGAAAAAGAATGAGAGACGCTGGAACTCTTCGAAAAATCTGAAAAAATTCCGGGTGAGAAAGGTACGCAGCAAACGTCCGGAGGCAAGGAGTGGAAGCTACCGGAAGATCAGCAGTTACATCAACGGATTTGTGAAAGACAGGGCGATACTGGAAGAGCAAGTAAAAAAATGGTACCCGGACAAGCAGTATCTGGATTCTGGGGTGTATTACAACGATTTTAACGGGATGCTTTATATCCACGTGAGGATGAGGAGGGGACCGGATGGGTGGATAAAACCTTAAAAACGGTGGATAACTTTATTAAACTTTCGCACTGT
>CAUWEA010000176.1:0-17614 GCA_963557735.1 uncultured Faecalimonas sp.
AATCTCCGCAAGATCTGCAATCGCTCCATCCTGCGTCTGTTGTCCTTTTTCCAGGATTGTTACGCTCTCTTTTAGACTCTTTTCTTTTAATACAGCTGTGATAACATCTCTTCTTATTCCTTCTTCTGAGAGGTATTCCAGCTCCTGGTCTTTCATAATCTTTAAGACCTTAAGCTCTTCGTATCCAATAAATACTTGCTCTGTTTCTTCATTTTCATTTGTCACTTCGATTCTATTTGTGTTTTGCGGATCCGACAGTAATTCTTCCATTTCTCTTAAAGTTTTTTCTCCCGGAAGGAAGCTTAATACAAGCATTCCTTCTGTAAATGGATCCACGCCATTTACAGTTAATTCAAATTTTTCTTGTCCAATTTTTACTTTTTCCATATTTCTATCCATTCCTTTTTATATTTCAATTTCTCCAAAGCAAATATATTCCACGCTGTTTCCGTATGCGGCGCTAAATAAATACATTCCTTTGTTTGCTGATAATGTAGCGTAGCCATGACCTACAATAGTTCCGGAAACCTGCATAATGCATGTAATTCTTTGATCATAAGCAGGCGTAAAAGGGAGTCCGGCAATTTCCAAATTTCCAGTGTGCGCTTCGTTATTTCCATTGGATGTTTTTTTTACTTCTATTCGCATTTGTTTTTGTGTAATTTTTCTGTATTTTACGATCCATCCATTATCGGAATACGACTTCCATTCAGTATCTCCCTTCAATTGATTTTTTAATTCCGTGATTGTTTGTTGCATATAATAGACTAAAGCACTTGTAGGCACTTTATTTACATCATTTACATGCTGATTTGACATCATTGTTTTTGTTACAGAGTTTTTTTCCGTGTGCACAGTTTGCCACCCCATCCATCTATCGGCATTATACATATTTAAATACTGTTTTCCTGCGCTCGGGTAAAATTCTGTTACTTTAACGAGTACACATCCAGAATTTCTCCAGTACACGTCTCGAACCCCGATTATCGTAGCTTCCCCTTGTTCCATTCCTGGAGGGATGTTCCCCCACGATGAAATTTCAGACTGTTTGATAGAGAAATACGCCCGCTCATTTCTTGAAGAAATTTTATTTGTTAAGTCTACCATTAAAAAATCTTTATTAAAATTATTTCCAACTATATCATCAGCGTTTAAAATATACTTCCCTAGTCTATCGTCACTTTTAACAACCCATTCTCCCCATTTGCCGTTATTGTACAAATTAATGTATTGTTTTCCATAATCTGGAAACAATTCTGTAACTTTTACCATTACATGGACTGTATTTCTCCAAAACACTTCTCGGACTCCCATTACTACATTACCGCGCATAAATCCACCTGGGAGGTTTTTCCAAGTTGCAACATTTTCGTTTGTAATAGAAAAATATGCTCGTTTATTTGCTGGTGACAGTTCTTCTGCTAAATTAACATTCAATAAATCTTTTCCAAAAGAAGTTCCGAATTTATCTTGTGCTGATAATATATGTCCCTCCTTTGCAATCAGAAGTTCTTTGTACTTTTCAAGTTCGGTTAATAGTTTTATCAACGCATCGTAATCATCTGATGATGTAATGTCTGATTCGGCAATTCTGTTCTTTTTTACTTTAATTCTAAAGTCAAATGACGTAATTACTTTTCCCTCATCCATTAAATGCAGTTGACAAATCGTCGTTCCTTCTTCTGCTATCATTTGCTTTTTGAGTTCAAATGTGATACAACTTTCATTTATAATTTTCCCTTCAGTGTATGTTTCTTTTCCGCTTGGTTTTATGCAATAAACACGCGCTGTTTTTGCACCTGCTGTAATTCCGGACATAAAACATTTTACTGTGCGTCCAGTATCATATTGTACCGCTTCCAATATCGGTACAATCCCCTGCCTCCTTAAATCTACCTCTAAAAATGTTGTTGTTTCCATCTTTCTTATTCTCCCTTCGTTTATCCCGGAATCCATCTCAGTAAGATTACCCCTCCAATCCCCCCACCACCTCCTCCGCCGGTCCCTCCTGGATAGCGGAGAACTCGATCCCACGGATAGTTGTAGTAAGAGGTAACTCCAATCTCTTGGCCGGTCTGATCTCCGGTCTGCCCTCCTACGATTCCGCCAAACTCGTTTTGGCTTGCCTGGACAACTTGTCCATTCCCGATATGCATAGCAGTATGATTCTGGATATTTAATAAAACATCCCCTTTTATCATCCCGCTGCCGCTTTGTGCATCTACGCTTGATGTAACATCTGTAAATCCGCATGCAATAAATACGTCGTACATATTACCCGTATAACTCGCTCCTCCGCTTTTTACTGGCACTCCTGCATTTTCCCATGCTTGGATTAGCAGCGAGGAACAGTCATAATCAGGTCCCCAACGATTCCCTTGATCGTATCCGTGGCTATCATCATTCGCAATCTGCAATGCCCATTCGACTGCTGTATTGATTTTCTCTGCCCCTCCGGAATACTGTGTTAAATAATCATACCAGTATCGAGCCTGCTGTCTTCGCTCCTGCTCTACCTCTACACCTGCACGCTCAAAATTTTTGAGAAATGCAGATGCAAGATATTCTGGTGATTCGCCGCTTACTTTAAACTGATCAAATGATAAAGGATATGATCCAGTCGGAATCCACTGTCCGGCTGGAACTGTCACAGAATCAATCCAGGTGAGCTGCCCGTTTGGATCTGTGATCCCATATCCATTCGCCCCTGCCCAGTTGGTATAATTTGTTGCCGGTGTCCATTGCACCAAGCCAAAACCTCCAGCATAATTTCCCTCTTGGAGGCTCTGCCAGATCCCTGGATTGATATTTGACTCGCTTTGCATGTTTCCGCATAGTCCCGCGATCGCATTTAGGCTCCAGCCTCTCGCTTCTAAAAAGGCGAGCACCTCTTGAGCGTTTCCCTGCATTTGCGGCATCTGTAAGTAAAAATTACCGATTGTCCATGCCCTTAAAACGCACCTTCTTTCGTCGTTCCTCCAACAAGGATTCCGTTGATAAATTTTAAATTTGTACCGTTGGAAAATTGTGCAGTTCCGGTTTGTCCCTGACGTCCTTTTGCAAATAATTCTTCTGCATCCAAAGTGATTTTCTTAGCCCCGATGGTCATTAACGTTTTACTCCTTGTTATATCGGTTTCTGTTTCTCCGCTTCTGATCGCAATTCCTCCCGGATTTTCCGGATCAATCGTATCATACCTGATCGTAATAGTGTCCAAATCGTCTTGCTTGGAAAATCTCATTTTCCCATCATAAAGCACAATCCTTCTTCCGTTTTGGATCCTGGAATCACATACATATTCTCCTTTCGCATACACTCCATTTTTATCAAGGATTACAATCGTGTTACCCTGCTCATCTTTGACTATTGCAACTCCGTCTCCGTTTCCCTCGCCTCCCAGCGTCAGCTGTCCGCCTTTACAACGATCAAACAGCATTGTTCCTGCGACAATATAGTCTGCAAAGAATCCTTTTCCAGTCCCGAACGTAGACCAGTTCCAGCTTCCATCTGGATTTTTGGAATCCGCAATCATAAGTCCCATGCTTCCCCAGCACATCGCACCGTAGGTTTCGCTGTCCGGATCAATGTCTTCTGCCAAAAATGCTTTTTGCGTAGTCTTATGCGCCTTGCTGCTTTGGATCTGCATTTGCGTCTTCACTCCGTCCAAGATACCTTGCACTTGCTCTCCGATAACGCTGCCATTTGGCCGGATTGCACTCTCCACCCGATTCGTCATGCTTGACACATCATCAAAATAGTCGTACTTAAAGTCTCCCAACTCTACGTCTGCTACTTTTTTCTGGATGGAATCATATGTCAGCTTAATCACTCTTGCGTCCGTTGTAATATCCAACTTTTTATGCCTGCAATGTACTGTATCTCCAATCTGTACCTCTTCCAAATCCTGCACGTCTTTGTACAGTTCTGTATCTTTCAGCAGCACAAGATCTATGTCTAAGTTTATTTTAGGCTTATCTATCCCCAGTTCATATTGTTCTTCACACTTTTTTGTCAGTGCTTTTTTTAACTCTTCTTTTGTTTTGCAGATGATTACTCCGTTTTTTTCATCATCTTCCGAAGCATCTTCTGCCATTTTTACATCCTCAAAACTCATTACTGCATAATGGATTGTCGGATATTTTTGAATCAAAGGCGAATCTATCCACGGCTCATTCCCATCAATCATGTGTCCGTTATAGGCTTTCGGAATAATCCTTGTCACAACTTCTCTGATATCCACATCTTCTTTCATTCCATCCTGCGCAATATTTTTTCCATATAAGACTTCCATTCCTCTGTTTTGTCCTACATGGTCATTTATTGTAATGGTGTAATTGTCAAAAAGAATCTCACCGCCCCAGCGATTTATAAAAGAGTTTTCGTCTTCCCCATTAATCGCTTCGATGAGATTCTTTGTCATGTAATATGCTGTTGATAGATTTTTGATATTAGATTTCCCGGTGTATTTTTTGTTTGGAGCCGTCATCAAATCCAGTGCCTGCTGACCAGTTTTGTTTGTCGGTCGAATGTCCAATAAAAAGCAGTCATCCTTTGCGTCCATAAAAATCGGTTCCATCTCCACTTCAATTCCTGCATCTGATTTCTCCCTCTTTTTTATCCGGAAGAGTTGATCTCCATTAAATGACGGCATTTTTATAACTGCATTCTCTTCAATGCATTCCCAACGTCCCTCATCATCAATCGGATGACTTAATATGCCTCTCCAGCTCCCATTTAGGATCACTTCCACTTCTGCTATGGTAGGCATCAGAGGCATATCACCGTTGTTCTCATAATTTGTGTTTTCCGGCTTATAAATTTGTATCCTTATAAGCACCTCCAATTCGGTATTACTTTTAATTCAAATCCTGGCGTGATCTGGATCATGTTCTCTCCTTCTTTCAAATGCAGATCTTCGTAATCTCCTTTGACGGATGCATTTTCCAGTTTTCCATCCTGGCGATATGTCAGCATCCTATCTGTATCAATGATCAAATGTCCGTTTACGTTGGCAATCATATTTTTATCATTTACAGCAAGCGTGCATTCCCCAACTCCTATGATCTTATAAATTGGCATGCACTCATAATATGGATTGTACTCCACCTCTGCGACAGAATGTTCCAATGCTCCATCTCTCCGATACTGTAAACCGGCGCATGTAAAATCTACATCAAACTCGCCAGACTCTTCTACCTTTCTTTCGGCCGCATTTATTTTTATATGTTTTACCAGATAAAAATACTCTTCGTTGTCGCTTAAGATAAGCTTGTGATCATTCTTTTGTAAGAGCCACTTCCTTACATTTCGCAATCTTTCCTGCCAGTTTTCATGGTCTATAAATGTAAATGGTACATTGATTACGATATCTTTTACTTTTTTCGTCTCCCGGAAGAGCGATCCATCTCTTCCGGGAATTTTGACTTCATCGCATTCAAATTCCGGAGACGGGATGCTTGGTCTCTCTCTTACAAGTACCCCAAGCTCCATATTCCTTCTTCTGTTAATTTCGATTTGATACCTTTAATACCCCCTTGCTCTACGTCCTGCTTTCTGTGCACTTCCAATTCCTGCCTGAGCGGTTTTTACAATGTAACTGTCAAAATTCTTGTTTCCGATCTGTACATTCACGTCATTGTTTAGGTTAATGCTCATTCCTCCCGTTTCCGCAAGGAGTGACTGACTTCCCATTCCATCACTGATTGTTCTTGCCACGCGACCCACCGCATCTGATATTTTATAAACATTTTTGTCGAGTCCTTTAACCATACCGTCAATAAAATCCGGCATCCATGTTTCGTAATCTCGTAATGGTCCTTCATCCGGCCGCGAGAAGTGGAGGAGCGATCTGATCTTATCTGCAATTCCTTCGATCGTGTTGATGATTCCTTTTACTCCCGACATGATTCCTTCTTTTAGTCCCTCAATAAAATCAGATCCCCATTCCCATGCACTTGAGATAACATTTTCGATGATATTTCTGACTTTATCAAAAATTCCCCGGATCATATCTGGGATTGAAGAAATCGCATTTGAAATACCATCTTTCATGGCATTGAATCCATTTACCGCTGCCTCTTTTGTATTGTTCGCAAGGTTCGAAACCGTTGTTTTGATTCCGTTCCAGATATTTGATGCAGCATTTTTTGTTTCATTCCAAATCGCAGAAACTGTATTTTTCAATGCTTCAAATCTGATTTTTACGGCATTTACAATACCTTCCACCAAAGATGTGACAATCTGCTCAATGCCGCTCCAGAATTTCTGCGCCGCCTCTTGCATATTGCTCCATATCTTTTCTGCATCTTCTCTCAGCTTATCAAAATCTCCGAGAACTAAATCAATGAGTAACAGCACCGGTCCCAGTATCGCATTTTTAATCAGTTCCCATGCTCCTTCTGCCGCAGTTTTGATTCCGTCCCAAATTCCGGATAAAGTTATTTTCAAGTTTTCAAACATTTGTGAAATGTATGTTGCAAGCGCATTTATGATCGGATTTGCCATCATGGCCGTCCAAACCTCTTCAAATTTTGTTTTTACACTTGTCCATATACCATTCCACCATTCTGGAATCCCCTGAAAAAAACTCACCGTATTGTTCCATGCCTCTGGGATTGTCTCTGTAAAAAATTTTACGATTGCATCCCAGGCCGCGAAAAATCCCTTTTTTACAGCATCCCAGACTGCATTGACAGCATCGCGGAACCATTCGCATTTGTTATACAGTACGACCAATGCGGCTACGATTGCTGTTATGACCGCAATCACCGGATGCGCCATGATCAATCCAAACAAACTTTTTACAAGTCCTTTCATTTTTGTGATCATTTCCGTGATCGTTTCACCCACTCCGGATATTTTCGACATCGCACCAGTTATGGCTGAAATTCCGGTTGATATTTTCCCGATCACTATGAGCAGTGGTCCGATTGCTGCTACCAATAGTCCGATAATTACAATCGCCTGCTGCACCCCTTCCGGAAGCGCGGAAAATTTATTTACGAGATTTGTGATGATCTCTGCAAGCTTTTGGATCACTGGAGCCAATGTGTTCCCGATCTGTATTCCAGCCGTTTCCAGGGATCCTTTTAACTCTTCGATCGCTCTGGATCCATCTCCCATCTGAGAGTTGGCCAAACGTTGTGCCGCCTCTTGATCGTTTGTTGCTTTAATGTATTTTTGCAGTCCTTTTTCTCCGCTGTCCATGAGTACAGTGGCTGCTCTCATGGCATCGGTCCCGAAAATTGTAGATAATGCAGCGTCTCTGGATGCTGCGTCCAATCCTCCTAACTTGTCTTGTAGCTCTTGTGCCATTTCGGCTGCACCAAGTAATTGTCCACTCGAGCCTCTTGTTCTCAATCCCAGATCTTCGATCATGTCTGCTGCTTTATCCGATGCTGGTGCTGCCAATTTCTGCAACATTACTTTTAAGGACGTTCCTGCATCGCTTCCTTCGATCCCCGCATCTGCAAAACGTCCCAGTACGGCTGTCGTTTCTTGTATGGTCCATCCTGCATTTTTTGCGCTTGAAGAACACTGCGCCAGTGCCTGCGTAAGAGGCTCAACATCTGTTGAGGATGCTGCTGCCGCTCCGGCCAAAGCATTGGCTGCCTCTGCGGATTTGTTTGCTTCCAGTCCAAAAGCTCCCATTGCTTGTACAACTACATTCGCCGCGTCTCCCAGTCCCATTCCGGATGATGCTGCAAGATCCATTGTAGTCTGTAATGCTCCTGCTTTGATGTCAGCTTCTGTCAAGCCACCTTTTGCAAGTTCTGTGATTGCGTTTCCAGCTTCTGTTGCCGAGAAAATGGTATCCTGGCCAGTTTTAATCGCCAGTTGCTGCAGCTCCTCCATTTCTGACATCGGTTTGTCTAGCGCACCTGCTGCCTGGCTCATTGCGTCCTCGAAATTATTGGCCATAGAGACAGATGCAACTCCAATTCCTCCGAGTGCTCCAGTGAGCGGAAGCATCTTCTTTCCTGCTGCCGTTGCTTTTTCTCCAACTTTTCCAGTTACCGCGGATACCTTTGCAAGATCAGCGTTTGCACTTCCGACCTCTTTTCGCAAAGCTTTATACTCATTTGTTGTTTCAACGATTTCTCTTTGCAGCGCATCCATTCCTTCTGGACTGATCGGATGCCCAAACTCTTCGTCTACCTGCTTTTTCTTCTGTTTTAATTCTTCCAGACTCTTCGTGGATTCTTCTACTTTTGTGCTTAACTCTTTATATTCTTCTGTGTCAATTTCTCCGGCTTCTTCCATAGACTTCATTTTTTTCTTTAATGTGTCTAGCTTACCGTTGGTCTTCTCAATTTCTTGCTGGATAGGTGTATAGGCCTGCTTCCAGGCATCGTAATTTCCAGCTGTCTTCGCCGCCTGCTCACTAGCCTGCTTCAATGTCTTTAACCGTGTCTCGGTTTCTTGTATGGATTGTTGCAAAAGCTTCTGTTTTTGATTCAGCAGCTCCGTATTTGTAGGATCCAGTTTTAACAGCTTATTGACATCTCGCAACGACGACTGCACTCCATAGAGTTTTTTATCTACACCATCCAGAGCTTTATTTAGTTTTGTGGTATCTCCTCCAATTTCAATCGTGATACCTTTGATTCTGCTTGCCCTTGTTTCCTCCTTTACAGCGCGTCTATGTCTGCTTGTGTTGCGATTTTCGGATAATCGTAGTCATCGTTTTTCAGTTCGATAAACATGTCATTTACCATTCCAATGCTTAATAACTCAAGATCGGAAATAGAAATACCGCACTGCACACACCGAAGCATGAACAGAGCGGTATTGACTTCTCGATCTATTTCCCGTTCTTTTTTTTTGGAATTGACATCTGTTTGTTTTCCATCTGCCACATATCCATGATTTCCGGCAGAATCTCATAAATATCAAATGTTTCAAATTGCTCCAACCATTCGTCAATGTCTTGTGGCTGTTCCGGATCGCCATGTTTGTGCATTAAAAATGCAATGTTCTCAAACATTTCCAGAGATTCGATCGGAAGGCTGCTTTCAAATTCGCTCTCATCAAATTCTTTTCCTTCCTTTTTGCATTTGTTCTGCATTTCTTCCTTAAGTTTTTCCTGCACTTTGATCTGTTTTCCAATCTTCTGCATGTCGGTAAAAATATCCCTGCCAAATTTCAAACGGTAAATGCGTGGGATTGCCGCGGAACTCTTAAATTTGCATTCCACTCCGTTGATTGTTAATGTTTTCCGCATTTCATTCTCCTCCTACGCTACTTCTTGATCCGGAATGTATACTTTTTCAAACCATTTGTTGTAAAGTTCTTCCGCTGTTTCGGCTGTTGTTTTTGCTCTGACAGCCATTTTCTTTGCTTCTCCAACCGGTACCGCTGATGCAGAAATTGTTACTGTATCTGTCGTCGGCTCAATCGTATCCTCCGTGGTGCTTGATTCCGTTGTAGGTCTTGTCGAAGTACAACAATAAAACCAGAATCTTGTTCCTCTCACATCTCCGTCGATTTCAAATCCCAGAGCAAACCGTTTCACTTTTGCGGTTGCTTCTTCCAGCATTACTTTATTCTTGTCGATATATTCGCTCAAAATCTTTTCCCGAAACTCATCTGTGATCATCGCTACTTCCCAGTCTCCCTCATATCCGCTATTGGAAGAAGAGACATAATATTTTACTCCATCAGCGTAAAATGGTGTCAATTCTCCTTGCGCTTCCAACGAAAGAGATACGGATCCCGGCAGCGCGAAAGGTGTATCAAATGTAATGTTTCCCATTTCATCTTCCTGCAATAATGCAACATGCGCATTGCTGATATTAAACTTTACTTTATCTTTTTTCTGTGCCTGTCTTTCTTTCCTTACTTTCCCTCCACTTCATATAAAACTTCATACATGTTTTCCAACTTGATATACTGTTCATCTTTTTGCCAAAACAGTCCATACTTGTCGAGTATCTCCTCTACTTGTTTTTCCAGTTCAAAGTCTTTTTGATCTGTATAAAGCTCTATGTTTACTTTGTTACTTTTAAAATAGACTTTTCCGTCTGCCGAAAAATTATTGCTCCCCGGCATCAGCCAACAAATAAACGGAGGATTTACTGCTTCCTCCGTCTCAAAATGATGATACCTATATTCAATTCCAGTTTCCTGCAATATTTTCTCTACTTTTTCTTGTGTCATAGGCTTCTTTTTAACCTTTCCATCAAAATTTCCTTTGCATGCTTTTCCGCAATACTGATATGCGGAATTCCATCCACTCTTCCACCATTTCTTTTCGCATGTCCATGCTCCAATAAGTGTGTGATGCGATAGGATGGCTTTTTAGAATATACTACCGTATTAAACTTGTATCTGCCTTTCAGCTTGGCATCTCGTTTGTATGTCCAATGCTTTTTATAATCTCCATCTCTTTCCGGAGATGTCATTCTGAGTTCAGCTGCCGTCTGCTTTGCTGTTTCTTTTACAGCTTTTTCCACCACTTCCATTACATCTTCCCGATAGGCATCCAACTCATTGATTACTGCGATTGCCAATTCATCAATATCAATTTTAGCCATATTCTCTCACATCCTCATATAGTGTTGTAATCTTTTCCAGTGACAGAAACATGCACGGAGGTGTCTGGTCGTATTTATTCTGGATCTGCACAATTTTATACTGCATCCCGCGGATTATGCACACATCCATCGTTGATATATCCTCCATCGGCAGAACAGCTACTACCTCATCAATCTGACTTGATAGTACCTTCGCTTCGTAAAAGCGTTTGATCCCAACCGTCCGAAATCCAAACCGCACATGCTCCTGCTTTGTTTCCACAATTTTCCGCCCCTGGACTTTGCATACTTCCAGACACCCATCGTTAAATGTAACAAATTTTGTTTCCTTACGTCTTGGCATTATGTTCCCTCCAGTTATGGATCTGTAATGCAATGATTTCTTGTTTATAATTTTTTATAAACTCATCTATTTGACCAGCTCGTGCATACATGCAGTAATTTAAAAGCAGCTCCTTTTCCGGTGTCTCTTCTTCAAAATTGCATTGCCCAATTTTACCTTTTAAGTATGCTTTTCCACGTTCAATGATCCCGGAGAGCTTTTTTCGCTCTCCGAGTTCCATTTCCCAAGTGATGTCCAAAAAGTTTTTTACATCATCCAGTAATCTGTCCATCTTTACTCCCTATTCTTTGTTACAGTGACCTGGTATTCTTTTGTCGCCTTTCCGTCTGTTACGTTTACTTTCACAACGTTTCCGGCTCCTTCCTGCCAAGTTACCCTGCTTCCATTCGCAATCGGTTTGTCATTAAATTTTACTTCGATTTCCGCCGTCGTGTCTGCCGCGATTGCCTGCACCGTATTGGATGCATCCGTTGTGGTCAAAGTATATGTTAATGTTCCTTCTGCAAATTCCGGTGTAAGTGTATGTCCTCCGATCTTAAGATCTGCAAGATTTGCATTTTCCACATTCTCTTCTGGCTGTACCACTTCCACTTCGTATCTTGCACGCTGTAATTCTGTGATGTCCAGTAAGACAAATGCATTGTCGTCTATCGCAAATCCATGTCCATACATCTTGATCAGATATACTCTTTCATCTTCCAAAAATCTGTAATCATCAGAGTATAAGATTCTTCCTCCGTTTTCGATTCCAGATCCCATAAAGTACAGTTTTGACATGCCAAACACTGCTTTTCCTACGGCTACCGCTGGAGATTGGATAACATCAATGGGAAATGGAAGTGTGCTCACATATCCGCCGCCAGGAGCTGGTCTTTGCGTCGCCGGAAGCACTTTACTGAAATAGTCTGCTGGGTTTACTACAAGGATCAATGAATCTACTGCTCTTGACTGTCCCTTTTCATTGATCGCCATGATTGCAGCCAGTTTTCCAAGCTGTACATCATCAAATTTTGTGATTTTGATTGCTTTCTTTTCCGGGTACTCCCCACCTTTTACAGATACGCTTTCGCCTACTTGTCTTGTCATTCCGATCGGCATATCTTTTCCAGTACCGTTTACGATACCGTCTTCCAGTCCGTTCGCAAGTGCTTCATACAGCACTTCTCTTACATATCTATCTAACCATTCCGGTCCCAGATCTAACATTGCTTTGCAAACCGGAAGGAACGCGGATAATTTGCTTAATGTTACATCTACTTCCTTGAATCCGGATGTGAGTTCCTGGATAATCTCTGCGCAGAGTTTCCCCCATGCTGCTTTCTGATATCCGTTGGTATTCATCATCGTTCTTGTCAGTCCAGTCACGGAAGTAAACTGGATCTTGGATAGTAATGGATGATTTGTTTTTAAGTCCTCAAATACTTTATCCAAAATTGTAAATGGCATCACCACATCGAGGTTTTCTACTGCCTGTTTTGGGTTCGGTGCTTTCATTGCTTCAGAGAGCTTCTGATAATATTCTCTCTCCTTTGATGTCAGCTGTCTGACACCTCTGTCGGATAAGATTTTCTGATCTGTTTCTTCCACAATCGCTTTTGCCTGCTCTAAAACATTCTCCTGGATTTTATCACACAGCTCCACAAACGCTGCCTGAAACTGTTCTGGATCTCCGTCTTTGATTGCATCGTTCATTTTCTGTACGATAGCCTTTTTTTCCATTTCAATTACGTCTAAATTTTTCCTTGTATTGTTCCTCCTTTAAAAAGTTCTAAAATTTTATTTTTCTCCGGCTTCTTCTGCTGCCGCTCTTTCATTTTTGCGATCTGCTGCCGGAAGCTCTCCTGGCTGTTCAATTGCCTTTGCATGCTGGACAGTTTTTCCAAAATTTCTTCATTTCCTGCTGTTTCTGTTTTTTTATTCATAATCTCGTCGATCAGGCCGTATTCCAAAGCTTTATCCGGTGTCAGATATGTTTCATTCTGCATCAGTTCAATCAGTTCTTCTTCGGTGATATTTGCCCTTTCTAAAAATACCTGCCGGTTCGCCTCCATCATGTCGTCAAGATCATCTGCATACTTCCTAAGCTGCGCTGCATTACCAGAGCAATACATCCACATATCATGGACAAGTGCCGTTGTGCCTAGGCACATTTTTCTTTCATCGCATGCCTGCAAAATCAAGAACGCAACACTGTGTGCCACCCCGTCCACAATGCCGACCTTTTTGTTTGAGCACTGCTTCAGTAGGTTATAAATTGCTACTCCCTCTTTTACAGATCCTCCATTGGAATTGATATGAAGTTCTATTGTATATCCTTCCGGAATTTCCGAGAGTTTCTCCGCAAAATACTTGGCAGATGTTTCGGAATCTTTGTATTCCCATGTGTTCCAATCAAATTCTCCATATTCCGTTACGTCATCGTATATATAAAGAATGATTTTGTTTTCTGCCTGCACTGGCTCCATTCGCCAATTCGTAATGTTCTTCCTTTACTCACCCCTTTCATGGTTCTTTTATAAAAAGAACACCTACCACTTCTGATAGATGTTCTAATTACTATTATGCTATTTTCTTTAATTGTGCCTTGTAACGGTTTTTACGAGTCCTCAATGCGCGATTCACAAAATTAAAGAATGTCATTCCAAGTGTCTTTGCATATTCATTTACTGCTTTTCTTTGTTCATCATTCATTTGTAAGTATTCTGTCAAAAATTCTTTGTAAGTCTCATAATGCAGATTTGCTTTATTCAATATAAACCAGTCTCGCTCATACCAATATAATACTGTGATCTGCTCTTTTGGTAATTCCTGCTGCAAATATTCTGGAACATCTTTGCCACTACAAGCTCCTATTTGAAATTCTTCATTGATGATCTCTATCTTCGAAAAGTGCATTTTACATTACCTCCATATTCATCTGCGCATTACAATCTTTTATCTGCTCTCCTAATATGTAAGGTAAGGTATATTTATTGATGACACCTAACGCATCCTGACATTGACTTCTTTTAATCGCTTTGTATGTACTTACACCAAATTGTCTTTTCAATTCTCCGTAAATATCATGGTATACTTTGCTTCTTAATGATCTGTCATGATATGCATTGCTTTTCTTTCCTCCAAGACATTCCGCACCCTTTCGTCTTGCTGCTGCCGTAATTTCATCTATTTCTACACCTAATATCGGCATATCCATTTTAAAATCTTCGAGTTCTCTACCAAGCATTTTTACTTCATTTTCTACTTTTGTCACTCTTTTATCCACTACAATAACAGCTTTCAGTTCTGCGGAAAGTCCTGCGAATTGATTTGCTTTGTATTTTTTCTCTATTTGAATGAAATACCTACGAACTTGTTTCCCCTTTTCATTTCTCTCAAGCATTGCCATTTCTTTTGCGATGTCCAGTTTGATGATATGGTCTTTTTTAGTCTGACCAGAAGGTGCGCAAATTTGAGCGGCTTCAAAATCTTCATTTTCTACGGCATCAATATCGTTTAATCTACGCGTAGACCAGTCTTTGTAAGGTGTTCTTACACCTAAAACTTCATGCAGTTCTGATCCGTATACTACTTTTTCTCCAGTGCTTGTCTCGTATACTGGGACAAGTTCATTTTCTATTATTTCTAATTTGTTCATGCTTTTTAATCCTCTTTCATTGATTTTATGAAAAGGATGTGTTATATTGTAAATAGCACAGCCTTTTCGTTGTGTTTTTTCACTAGAGATTCGTTAAACTTGGTAGGTAGGCGAATCTCTTTTTTCTATTGTTTGAATTTGTCGAGTACAATCTCATCATAAATTTTCTTAATTCCTCTTCTTATGATGTCTGCTTTTGTCAACCCAGTCTTACTACTACAAAATTCTAGCATTTCTGCTTCTTGTTCTGATAGTCTTATTCTCGTATCAATGTTTTTAGGATTCTTTGACGGTGGTCTTCCTTTTGCTGGAGACATTATTTGCACCTCCTTTTTGGTTACACGTTTATTTTTAAGTGGTTACACACTTAATATATCAATCATGTATCCAGAAGTCAATATATTTTTTCAAAATTTTTCCACCCTACCTATGGAACTAAAATAAGACATAGTCTTTCACTATGCCTTTCCGCTTCTTTGGGGATGCTAGGAACATACCCTAGCAGGACTTCTCCCCTGCATTCAATTTTCTCCATTCTCTGCATTTTCTCCTTTCAAATCAGAAAGCAAATCTTGAATCTTACTATAATTCTCCTTCCAAATTCGTTCTTGAAAGAAGTTCCGTTCTGCATTATAATATTTACAGAAGGAAACTTCTTGGTCGAAGTACTCGGTTGTCTTGGTAGGATTACGGGTACTTCTTATTTTTTTAATTCTTCGTCGATTTTTTCATTAAGCCATTCTGCTTTTGTCTTTTTCAGTTCAGATAATCTTTGCTCGAATTTCAACATTTTTTCTTTATCTACAGCTACACTAAACGTCTTCTGCTTTTCTCTCCTGGCTTTCATGTAATCGGCTCTGCTTTTCTCCGCGATTGTTCTCACCCCTTTTCGTTACGCGTTATATTTAATATATTATAGTTACGCGTAATTGTCAAGAGGTTTTTCAAAATTTTTCCATCCTACCTATGGAATTTGTAGCGGGTGCTCAGTTTGAACCCCCGCTCGATTTGAGGGGAGGTTATGCTGCAATCTGCATTGTATTATTTTTCTGTATAAACTCCTTAATCTGATCATATCCCCATCCGCAGTCCACAAGTCCACTTACCAGACATTCCATTGACTGAACTGCCCTTAACTGTTCCTCTGATAAGTAATCCCGAATATTCTCTTTCCCTGAAATTCCTAATTCTTCCCGGAACTGCTTTGCATTCTTTCCAAACAACACTTTATAAATACAATTGGTATATGTAGAATAAGCATGACCATGCATACGCTCATTTTCCGTAGACTGCTGCAACGCTTTTGTGAGGGACTGTCTTACTGCAATGCCCTTCTCACGCTCAATCAGTTTGCCCTGCAAAGCTTTTTCCATAGCATTAAATTGTTTAATGTACGCTTCTTTGAAACGCATGGCTTTCTCTCCAGTGTATCCCATAGCCAACATGGTAAAGCCATCTCTTGTAATAAGATACATCGGCTGTTTTTTGTTTTGCAAATTGACGTAAGAGGACTGCACAAAATTGTGCTCTCTAAATTCATCGCTACACTCTAATTCTCTAATGTCTTGTAGCACTCTACGGTGCTCTTTTTCAAAAGTCTCCGCCACATCCAAGCTACTCACTATTGTCATTTCTGCTTTATTCACTCTTTTTACTTCTACTAACATATTTTCAATCCTTTCTGTTGACTATCAATTTTAACCATCAAAATAGGACGTAGCATTTCGCTACGCCCTCCAGCTTTTTGGGGAGATCAGGAACATACCCTGAAAGGACTCCTCCCCTATTTTCAATTCTCTTCATTTTTTACACGCTCCCCTGCCAAATCAGAAAGCAGGTCTTGAATCTTACTGTAATTCTTTGTCATAAAGTGTTGATTTGCCCATTCCTCTTCAATTCGAGGTTTTCCGAGCACTTCTAAAATATCATTAATCGTAAAGGCTCCGCTGGAGATCAGCTTGTCCACTGGTGTTGCAATGTCAAAAATGTCAATATGTTTTACCGCAAGTGTTTCAATTTTGACGTATGTTCCATTCTTAAATCCTTTGTATCCATTACGTTTCCGGTTGATCTCCTGTTGCAACATCTCAACCAACGGATCTACGACAAACGTCAGCAGCTCATCAATCGCTTTGCTCGTATCCTGCACATCTCCTTTTGCAAGGCTCGGCGGGAAGGAAAATCCTCTGGCAGTAAACTCAAATATATCATCTGCAAGTGATTTGATATCTCTTGTAGATTCGGTGGAATACGTCTTCCCGCTGTCTGATATGTCCTGATAGTTATATCCATCAAATAACGGGAGTACCGCATTTTCTTTACTGAAAAAGTTTTTGAAATGTTCCGTCATCAACTGATTGAAATTTTCGTTAAAATTATCATCTTCCTGGGCGATTGCTTCTACGTTTAAAATCCCCTTTTTTCCTCTTGATTTTTTGTATGCTTCCTGCGCATACACAATCAATTTTGAGTACGTCTCATACATTCCATTCATCAGCTTTCTCATGTCATTTGAGTTCAGCTCAAAAAACATGACATCTGACATTCTTAATGTTTCCGACAGCTCATATCCGTCAATAACAATCCCACTAAATTCATAATCTTTCAGGGCAAAAGGTTCTTTGCAATAAGAATCAGCTACATACAGTTTTCGGTTTACTTCTACAACAAGACATTCATTGTTTCTGTACAATTTTCCAATCAGTTTGTTCACAAATCCTGCTGCATTCTGATTTTGATTCGGCTCATAGTTCCAAAGATAATACTCTGCATCTTTAACTTCTTTTCCTTTTACATAAGTTTTAAACTCGCATTTGCTCACTGCGTTTGCAATTTTATTTACGCAAGTCCAAAAAGCCAGTTCTCTGAGGTAGATCTCATAGATGGCTCCCTGCACTTCTTTGTCATCCATAATATCCTGCATGTTAATGCTGATATTTCCGACTCCCAACTTCTTGATCAGCCAGTCTTTTATGCTTAACTTCCTACTCTCACCTCCTTAATAGCTGTATACCATCGTTGCCGGGGTTGGCTTTGGTCTCTTCTGTGGCAACTCATCTTCGATGGTCATTGCTGCCACCAGTGCCATAAACGGATCCG
>CAUWEA010000177.1:0-16181 GCA_963557735.1 uncultured Faecalimonas sp.
TTGGGTGTCCGGCAATGCTTGGGTGTCCGGCAATGCTTGGGTGTCCGGCAATGCTTGGGTGTCCGGCAATGCTCGGGTGTGCGACGATGCTTGGGTGTACGGCAATGCTCGGGTGTGCGACGATGCTGATTATGCCACGGTACACGGATTCGGTTCAGAATACCGTACAACTACATTTTTTAGGACAAAAGCGGGAAATATTGGTGTGAAATGCGGTTGCTTTTATGGCACTTTAGAGGAGTTTAGAGCAAAGGTAAAGAAAACACATGGGGAAACTAAGATTGCGAAAGAGTATTTGATGGTTGCAGATCTTATGGAATTTAGATTTTCAAAGGAGGAAGCATAGATGAAAAAATGGCGTTTTAATGATGATATACCGGCAGATGAGGCAGTAGGGCTAATTCGAGCAGTTGAGCGGTTTTATGAAACTATTAATGATGAGTATATATCGTCGACTGATAGAACAGTTTTGGCGATATTGGGAATCGAAAGGGTTGGTGAGCTGCATGATTGAGCCTATCCCTAATTATGACGACAGAAAGACTACACCGCCGGATGATCCGGAAGCAAAAGGGTATTGCACCATCTGTGGTCAGCCCTTTTGGGAAGGCGATGCTATTTACACGGTAGACGGATGTGTCTGCGAAACGTGTTTGAAAGAAAATTATAGAGAATTTGCATAGGAGAGGTGAGGTCATGACATTTGAAGCATTACAGATCGCAAATAAAGAAATCAGCACAATCGACGTGAAAGGTAAGCAGTATGCAGAAGTAAACCAAAGAATTAAGGTTTTCCGCATGTTGTTTCCGAACGGATCTATTACCACCAAGATAGAGTCTTTGCAAGATGGTATGTGCGTGATGTCTGCGGAGGTAAGAGACGAATTCGGAACGGTTCTAGGTGTTGGACATGCCTACGAAAAAGAGGATTCAAGCTTTATAAACAAGACATCTTACATAGAAAACTGTGAGACTTCAGCGGTTGGAAGAGCGCTTGGAATGTGCGGAATTGGAATTGATACAAGCGTTGCAAGTGCAGAGGAAGTATTGAACGCCATAAAGCAACAAAGTGAATCAACCCAGATTACAGCAGCACAAGTAAAGACATTAGAATCCTATATTCCGAAACACGGCCAGACCGTAGAAAACGTGTGCCGTTATTATAAAGTCACTGCTCTGCAAGACTTGACCGTAAGACAATTCATGGCGCTTATGCGTAAGATGGGTGAGGAATAATGAAACTCACCGGAATATTGAAGAAGCCGATAATTGATTACGATACACTTCGTCCAATGCTTGTATTTGCTTCGAACGAAGACTTTTCGCAAGTCTACGAACAATTGAAAGACTATGGCAAATTAAGCCTTGAAATTAAGCCATATCGCAAGAAGAGGAGTCTTGATGCAAACGGATATTATTGGACTTTAGTAGCAAAGTTGGCGAGAATCATGAAGATGTCTAATGCAGAACTGCATAACAAGTTGTTATGCGAATACGGTTATCCAGTCATCATAGGCGGACAAGCAGTCAGGACACCGCTTCCAGATACGGACGAGACTGACCGCAAGGTGCGGGATGCAATGGAATACCATCTAAAACCCACCACAGAAGTAAAAGAAGGGAAAGACGGCGTTATGTATAGGACATATCTTTTAATGCGTGGGTCCAGTACATACAACACCGAAGAGATGGCACGTTTAATTGATGGACTGATTGACCGTTGTAAAGAAGCAGGCATGCCGGATTGCGAGATTGTATCGCCGGATGAAAAGCGAATTTTAAAAGAGAGGTATGGTGTCAATATTGACCAAAAGACTAGAAAGCATTTTTACTGACGACATGGATCATTGCATGTTTACTGGAAGTTGTGATGTGGAACGACACCATATCTTCCACCATACACATAATGAACGGATACTGAGCGAGGAATATCGCTTTATTGCACCGCTTCGCCGAGATTTGCACCAAAATGGAAGATTCAGTGTGCATCAGAATCCAAATGGAAAACTTGATATTTATTTAAAACAGCAGTGCCGACGCTACTACGAGGAGCATTACGGCACAAAAGAGGAGTTCCGGCAGGAATTTCACAAGAATTATTTATAGCCTTATGTCTCTTAGGAGTAAGGAATATATCACATGTAACCGTAAATTTGTTTCATCTCCTGTCGATTACGTCTGTCCGGCAGGAGAGAAAGGAGAAAGCATGGTAATTACAATCCCGGGTAAACCGGTTGGAAAAGCAAGACCGAGATTTCGTAGAGTCGGAAATAAGGTTTTTACATATACGGCGCAAGAAACGAAAGACTACGAAAAGAGAGTTGCTGCCATTTACAAGAAAGAGGGAGGGGAAATTTATTATGACGCCCCCGTCAGAGTGCGTATTTTAGCCAAATACCCTATTCCAAGTAGTTGGACTAAGAAGAATAAGGCTAAAGCATTAAAAGGCGAGATTAAGCCAAATACAAAGCCGGATGTAGATAATATCGCCAAGATCATTCTCGATGCTTTAAATGGTGCAGCATATACCGACGACAAGCAGGTCACAAGCCTTGAGGTCGAGAAGATGTATTCCGAAAATCCTTGCGTGATGGTTTATGTTGCGGAGGATGAATAATGGCAAAAAAATACTTTTGGTTAAAGCTGAAAAATGATTTTTTTACTCAGCCTAAAATAAAAAAGCTGCGGAGAATTGCTGGTGGCGATACGTACACCATAATTTATCTAAAAATGCAGTTGTTAAGCCTAAAAAATGATGGTCGATTATTCTACGAAGGGATAGAAGATGATTTCCCTGAAGAAATCGCATTAACGATTGACGAAGATCCGGAAAATGTAAGAGTCACAGTGCAATATCTACTGTCGCAAGGGCTTATGGAAAATTGCTCAGAATCTGAATATGTGATGACCGAAACACAAAACCTGATCGGTTCGGAAACTGATTCAGCGCGTAGAGTTCGCAAGTCGAGAGAACGAAAAGCGTTACAATGTAACACTGATGTAACAAACTGTAACACAGAGATAGAGATAGAGAAAGAGATAGAGTTAGATAAAGAGAATAGAGATAGAGTAAATTATCAGCAAATAGCTGATATGTATAATGCCACTTGCGTGTCATTCCCTCGGATGACGGTACTTTCTGAGAAAAGAAAAAAAGCAATTAAAGCACGGTTGAGGAAATACTCCGTTGATGGCATCCAAAGAGCGTTTGAACTCGCAGAGGAGAGCGATTTTTTAAAGGGGGCAAATGGACGTAATTGGTCAGCTACGTTTGATTGGATCATGTGTGATGCAAACATGGCTAAAATACTGGACGGCAACTATGCGAATAAAGATAATCACAGAACGGAGGGAAGAAATGACACTGGAGGACAAGCTGGAAGAGATGAAAGCCTCACGGAAATGGCAATCAGAGCAGGAATCGGGGACAGCTTCGAAGGATTCTGATGCATGCCCTAAGTGCGGAGGAAGCGGATGGATTCCTTATGAGCAAGACGGAATGCTATTTGCAAAAGAGTGCGATTGCCGTGAGAGCGATTTAATGAGCCGTAGATTAAGTTTTGCTAACATCCCCGATACATTTAAGGACAAGGAGTTAAAAACACTTAAAACAAGCGTATACGCAACCACAGATGGCAAGCAAAAGTTTCTTACCGCTTGCAACATCGTAAAGCGATACATAGATAACTTTGACGATATGTTAGAGGCTGGCATGGGATTATATATTGTCTCTCGGACAAAGGGGAGCGGAAAAACAAGGATGGCTGCCAGTATCGCAAACGAACTTATGAAAAAACAGAAAAAGCAAGTGAAATTCGCAGTATCTACACGGATTTTGGACGAAATCAGAAGCACCTGGAAGAAAGACAGCGAGTATGCAGAGAGTCGATTGATAGACCAGTTGTGCTTGGCAGATGTGCTGATCATCGATGATTTTGGAGTTGAGCGAATATCTCCGTGGGTGCAGGAAAAGTTCTACAACATCATAAACGAGCGGTACATACACAAGAAAGTAACGATCTATACAAGTAATGTGCCAATCGAGGAGTTAAATTACGAGGACAGAATCACGAGCAGGATTAAAGAAGTGAGTTATCTTATGGAGTTCCCGGAAGAGAATGTAAGGGATTTAATCGCAAAGCAGCATAACAAAGAAATGCTTGAAAAATTGGCGGAAGAGGCAAAGGGTAGAAGTGCAGGAAAGTCAATTTTGACCTAAAAGAAGGGGCGGACTAGATGAGGAAAAATGGAAGTATGGCAGCATTTATCTATAAAGGGACGAAGAAGAAAAGAAAGAAGAAGGTGAGAGGTAAATGATATTTATGACAACAAACCACACTGTTGTCCTTAGAGACGAGGACGGCAGTCGACAACGGTGCAGATGTGGCTGCGAGAGATTTAAGAGAGCGACAAACGTAGGCAGAAGGTATAAGTGTGCGAGGTGTGGGAGGGTGTATTTTGTCAGGGAAAAGGAGTGATCCTATGCTATGGATGGCAGTGACCGCAGATCAATTCGAGCTGCCGCTCTGCGTAGAAGAATCAGCAGCCATCCTAGCGAGAAAATTGCATACTACAGAATCAACAGTGCGCGCTAGGAAATTGAGGCAGAATAGCGGGAAGATATGCGGATATAGGATAGTGGCAGTAGAGGAGGAAAGATAAATGGTAGAGATTAAATTACAGGATGGATATTTTATCGAGATAGATCCATTAAATTACACATTGAGACAGAGATATTCCGGCAAGACAAAGGATGGCGAATCGAAAGAATCTGTCAGAACACATGGATATTACGGAAGTATCCGGCAGGCGGTGGACAAATATATAACTCTTTCTCAGCTTGACTTTATGGACGGCATGAGCGTGAACCTAAAAGAATATGTAAATCTAATTGAAAGACTTAATAAATCGGCCGTACAGAGGATTGAGAGTGCTATCGGGAGGTGATCGATACTATGAGAGAGAATATGGGAGATCACACATGGCCAGAAGAGCCGTGTAATGTGTTTGGAAAAGATAAAAAATAAAATGAAAGGGAAATAGGTTGTGCGCACATAAAACCATGGTTTCCCTCATGGATGTAGAATGAAAGTATTAAGTTTATTCGACGGAATATCTTGCGGAATGGTAGCACTAGAAAGAGCAGGGATTCCAGTAGAAAGATATGTAGCTTATGAAATTGAAGAAAATGCAATAAGTGTTAGCAGGGACAACTATCCGAATATTGAACAATGCGGAGATGTATTCAAGGCTGATTTTACGAAGTATAAAGGATTTGATTTACTGATTGGAGGAAGCCCTTGTACGCATTGGAGCATAGCACAATCAGCGCAAGCAAGAGAAACCACCGCAAGTGGAATAGGTTTTGAACTTTTTATGCAATATGTGAGGGCGTTGCGTGAAAGCAAATGCAAATATTTTTTGTATGAAAACAATAAATCAATGAGCGAACAAATCAAAAATGAAATAACAAGACATTTGGGCGTTGAACCGATAATGATAAATTCTGCGCTAGTATCTGCGCAGAATCGCGAGAGATATTATTGGACTAACATACCAGATGTAAAGCAACCGGAAAACAAGAATATTTCTCTGTGCGACATATTACAAAAAGAAGATTTTAAGCCGTATAGGGGCGGTAAGCTGATAAGAAGAAAACCTGATTTAACAGAAAAGGTGGACAAGATGTACATGATCGGCGCAACAAATAAACAGTGCAGCATCGGCTGTAGGGTTTATGACTTACATGGAAAGTCAAAAACTTTGTGTTCACAAGCTGGAGGCGGTGGAGCAAAGGCGGGGCTTTATTTTGTAGATGGAGTTGTGAAAAACCTAACAGTGAGTGGCGCTGAAAAATTGCAAACCTTGACAGCAGGTTACACAAAAGCTATAAAACCTGAAAAAGGTATAAGTGTTTGTGGCAATGGTTGGACGGTTGATGTTATAGCACATATCTTTAAAGAACTTAAAAAATAGAGTGATGAGCAAGAGGCGTATAGTTCCTTCCAGGAGGAGATAGAAAAGAGAATGGATAGAATTAAGAAAGTGACGAAGAAAAGCTATAAAGGTTGTGAATCTTGCAGATGGCATAACTTAAATGGCGGCACTTGCAAAGGCGGTAAAGCAAGATGCGGGCAATTCGTAGCGGAGAAGAGGTAATAAAGATGGATGATTTGATAATCGACTGTTTCGCTGGCGGAGGCGGAGCAAGCGTAGGGATAGAGATGGCACTTGGAAGGCAACCGACAGCATGGCAGCCACTTCCGGAGCCATATAAAGATGGGAGGGAAAGATAGATGGACAATTTAAGCAGAAATGGATCGGGATGTTATGATCCAACCGCAAAAGTAGCGATTGCACATGCGGACTATATACCAAAACATGTAAGAGATGTAATCGAGGTCCTTAAAAAGATTGCCAGTCTTGCAGGATTTAGAATTGCAAATATCGAACTGGAGGATAAGACCACCAGAAAGAAGTTTAAATACCGAAAATGAAGTAAATACAAGCACATAGACGTTATGGAGTATTTAAGGAGAAAGGGGATTGATGCCGGTGGACAAGAGAAGACTGAAAAAGCATAAGGCTAATAAAGAGCGGCTAAAACGACTGGAAGAGAAGATACAAGATCTGTGCAGCACGGAAGCAGAAGAAGTGATGGGGAAGGTCCGAGGATCAAGCAAATACTTTCCCTACACAGAAGTTAGGACATCAGTGGTAATGGCAGATCCTTATGAGCAGGAGAAGATTGATAAGCAGATTAGAAAGGCAGAAGCTGAAAGAATGCTGCTGAAAACGGAAGTTGATGAGGTGGATGAGTACATAGAGGCAATAGGAGATCCGGAGATCAAGGAGATATTTGAGTATTTATATCAAGAAGGTAGAAGTCAGTCGGCTACCGGAGAAAAGCTAGGATATTCGCAAGGAAGAATTTCGCAAATAGTTGCTGAATATCTAAAAGATTAATAACATTAATAATTCAGTTATGTTATAATTATTCTAGAATGATTGTATCTAATCATTCGCTCTCACAAGTTTTAAGTTAGGCTCAGAAAACACCTTGTCGAAAATGATGAGGTGTTTTTCCATGCCATGAATGGATAAGCAGGTTCGATCCCTGCACATGGCTTTGCAATACAAGCTGCAAGATCGCAGATAGATGCGACATGCCACGGATAAGTGCACACCGGACTTGTATTGCGTGGTACCAATAGCAGATATCCGCAGATCTGCCAAGTAAACAAGTAGACATGATCTATATTTAGTGTTTTAGTCCCTGAGTGCGGATATGGGAGAGGATGTCAATAAAAGGCATCCTATGGGTGTATAGCTCAGTTGGTAGAGCGATGGTCTCCAAAACCATATGTCATCGGTTCGATTCCGATTGCGCCTGCTATGGACTACTGCGACCTTCTTTCTTTTGGTTACGTTGTTTGGTTTTGCTTATTGTGTTATGCGGTAGTCCTAAAAGCTTAATAAAATTAATAGATTAGACAGATTGGAAGGTGGTGAAGTGGCAGGTTATGAAAACATAAGAGATGCAAATGACAATCGAACTCCGGGCGAACGCCGAGAGTTAGCAATAAAAGCAGGAAAAGCAAGCGGTGAAGCAAGACGTAAAAAAGCTGATTTTAGAAAGACTTTAAACCTCCTGCTTACTGCTGAAATAGATAGTCCTAAATGGAAGCCGGTTCTGGAGTCACTTGGTGTTGAGTGTACTTTGGAATCGGCTTTAAATATGGCAATGATTAAAGAAGGACTTTCTGGAAACGTGAAAGCTTATGAAGCGGTTGCAAAGTATTCTGGCCAGAGTGTAAAAACAGATACAGATTTGGCTGAGCAGTTAGCTAAAATCAATCTGATGCAGGCACAGAAGGACAAAGCGCAAAAGAAAGAAGATCAAGAAGATGCCGATTCAGGAATGAAAGATCCGCATGATGTCGTGATTCCGGAGTTCTGGGATATTCTGGATGATGAAGAGCATGAACACCAGATCATCACTTCTGGTCGTGCCGGCACGAAGTCCAGTTTCTCCGGAATTCTGGGAATAAGCACGATTGTCAGAGATGAGCCGGCAGCAGTTGTAGTTTTGAGAAAGAGACACAATAAGCTGCGAAAGACGGTTTACAAAGAAATGATTCGTGCAATCGGCAGACTGGGATTGAGCAAAGATGACTTTGATATTGGTGTTTCACCAATGGAAATTCGTTATAAGAAAAACGGGAACGTAATCTATTTTTCCGGTTCTGACAGTATTGATGATACAAAAGGTATCATTGACGAAGATAAGCCGATTCGTCTTGTCATTTTGGACGAGTTGACAGAGTTCTTCGATGTTGGAGAGGGCGAAGATGAGCTGACAAACATTGAAGCGACCTTTGTCCGAGGAAATGATGAAGGATTCCGTATGGTATATCTGTACAATCCTCCGAAGAATCCGAACGCTCCAATTAATGTCTGGCGTCTGAAAATGGAGATGCGATCAGATACGATACATAAGCATGTGGATTACAGAGATGTACCGGTTAGTTGGATTGGAAAGAAACTGCTGGAATCCGCAGAACTATTGAAAGAAACGGATTATAGGTTATACCGATGGGTATGGCTTGGCGAATGCATCGGTGTAGATGATTTGATTTACTATATGTTTAATGATAACCATAGGCACGAGCCGGAAGGCACAGTGTACAAGCTAATTGGTATTGGTGTGGATTACGGACAGCAGAATGCGACTACATATCAGGCGGCAGGAGTTAACATTCATAAACGAAAACTGGAAGGACTTGGAGAGTTTTATCACTCTGGCAGGGAATCAGGAAAGCAAAAAAGTCCGTCTGATTATGCGAGGGAACTGATAAGTTTTACAAATGCGTTGCATGAAAGATATTCGTGTAATGCTTTTTATGTTTATATAGATCCTTCTGCAAAAGGATTGGCAGAGGAAATTAAACGTCTGGCAATGGAAAGTAGAATGTACGGAATATCCATAAAAGATGCGGAAAATGATGTGTCGGTTGGTATTCAAAGGGTGCAAAAATGTTTAACATATCAGATCATGACAGTTTCAGAGAGTCAGGAAAACTTAATTCGTGAGATGGGGACTTACGAGTACGATGCAAAATCTGTTGAGTCAGGAAAAGAAAAACCTATGAAAGTGGATGACCATTGCTGTGACGCATGGAGGTATTTGGTTATGGGATTATGGGACAAGATAAAATATTTTCTTCCGGATGGAGAAAGGGAGGAATAACATTGAATATTATTAAATATTTGAATAAAGCAGGATATGACACACTTGATTCGGGTTTTTATACACTGATTGATATGTGGCAAAGTTGGTATATAGGGAGTGTAAGGAAATTTCATCATTATAAGATGTGGAACGGAAAAGAGCGAGTCACTTGCAAAAGATTGGGATTAGGTATGGCAAAGAAAATATCAGAGGATATTGCAGACTTGCTTTTGAATGAACGTGTGCAAATCACAATACAAGACACTGCCACCAGTGATTTTGTGATGGGTGTATTAAATGCAAATAACTTTTTTGTGATCGGAAATGATTATCAGGAAAGAAAAGCTTACACCGGTACAGTTGCATATGTTCCTTATTTGGACAACATAAGGATAGATGAAAGTGGGGATATATTAACCGGAAGCGGTGATGTGAAAATTAACTACGTTTCGGCAGAGAATATATATCCTTTATCATGGTGTAACGGGCATGTATCAGAGTGCGCTTTTGTATTTCCAAAAGTAATTGGAACCCAGAAATATAATCATATCCAAATACATAAAATACAGAATGACGAGTATGTAATCGAAAATCATGTGGTAGAAAATACAGCAGGAGCAGGAAATGAAATCCCCGCATCTGAGTGGAATTCTTTAAAAGGGTTTGAAAGCATGGCAGAATGTGTGAGAACCGGTTCTGAAGAACGACAGTTTGTGATAGATCGTTTGAATATTGTCAATAACTGGAATAGTGATAATCCTATGGGAGTTGCTATTTTTGCGAATAGCCTTGATGTACTGAGAGGCATTGACTCTATTTACGATTCTTACATAAATGAGTTCACGCTTGGAAAGAAAAGAATATTTGTAGCCCCCGAAATGTTGGGAATGGATTTATATGGAAATCCGGTATTTGATCCAAATGATGCCATTTTTTATCAACTTCCGGAAGGTTTCTTGAAAGATGGGGGGAAGCCAATAGAAAGCGTAGATATGAAAATCAGGGCAGAAGAACATGAAAAAGCTATCAATGACAGTTTAAATATGCTTTCCATGAAATGTGGTTTCGGTCAAAATCATTATCGCTTTGAAAATGGAAGCATTCAAACAGCGACTCAGGTTATATCTGAAAATAGTGATATGTTCAGGAGTATCAATAAGCACGAATTAATTTTAGAGCCGGTGTTAAAAGAGCTCATCCAGATTATCGCAAGATTAGGAAAGGTGATAGGAGTTTCTACCAAACCTGAAACGGAGATAGTAGTGGATTTTGATGACTCTATTATTGAGGACAAGCAGGCTGAAAGGCAGAGTGATAGACAAGATGTAAGCATGGGTGCAATGTCATTGGTAGAGTATAGAGCGAAATGGTATGGAGAAACGGAGGAAGAGGCTGTAAAACATGTAGTGCAGGAGATTCCGGATCCAGATCCTGAGGAGGAGTGATGCTATGACGCCGGAAGAAAAAGGAAGCCTGCCTATTCAGCTGGAGAAACAATTTTATGAACTTCAGGATAGGATTTTTACAGATATTGTACGAAGAATTAAAAAAGCAGGGAAAATTACCAGTACAGCGGACTATCAGATTAATCAGCTATTACTGTTGGGTAACAGCACTGAATTTATTGAACAAGAATTAAAGCGCTTGTTGGAAGCCAGCTATCCAGAAATATGGACTTTGTATGATAAGGTGTGTGATTGGGAATATGTTCGCTACAAAGATGCTTATGAACAGATAAATGGGAACTTTGTTCCACTGGAGGAAAATGAACAGGTACAGCAGTGGTCTCAAGCAATTATCAATCAGACACATAGGGAAATAAAGAACCTTACGCAATCTATGGGAATGACCGTCAATATAAACGGAAAAGCAGTATTTACACCTTTAGCAGAATATTATCAGATGTATCTGGACAGAGCTTGTTTTGATATTATAACCGGCGCTTTTGATTACAATACGGTAGTTCGCAGAGTTATAAAAGAAATGACAGCTTCCGGGATCCGCTCTATTGATTACGGAAAGTCCGGGTATAGTAATAGGGTTCCCGTAGCAGTCCGCAGAGCTGTCATGACGGGTGTTAGCCAACTCAGTGGACAAATTAATGAAATGGTGGCAAAAGACCTTAAAACGGACATATACGAAGTTACATGGCATGCCGGGCACAGACCATCTCATTGGTGGGGTGGAAATGTGTACACCTATGAAGAGTTGAAATCAGTATGTCATCTGGGGGAAGGAGATGGGCTTTGTGGTTGGAACTGTCGTCATAGTTATATGGCTTTTGTCCCGGGGTGCTCTATCCGAACCTATACCCCGGAAGAGCTCAGAATGCTGGAAGAAAAAGAAAAGCAGGTAAAACAGTATCAGGGGAAAGGATATACTCCATATCAGGCCTCACAAGCGCAGCGAAAAATGGAAACTAAGATGCGGGCACAGAGGGCATATGTCAAGCAGCTACAGCAGGGAAGGGCAGATGAAAATGATATTATAGCTGTCAAGGCAAAATATTTAAACACCTTGCGCCAGTACCAGCAGTTTTCTAAAAAGATGGGACTTCCAGAACAAATGGAACGTGTTTATATAGACGGGCTCGGGAGAGTGGCACCGGGAAAAATTAGGGGATCTAGAGTTTCTAATATCAAAAAGAAAACAGCAGCAGAATTTTTTGATGTGGAGATTACAAAAGAAATGGATACAGTGCTTGCAGCCAATATTTATAAAAGCCTTAATCGGTCGGATGTTGGAAGAGAAGTTCTTGATTTTATTAAAAAGAACGGAACTTCGGTAAACATATACTACAACAGAAATACGGTTTCGGAGATGGGACTTGAAGGGTTGTATGGACAGTGTATTGGAAATCATATTTATATTAATGGATTAGCAACGCAAAGTGTACAGAAAACAGTGGAGACAATTATCCATGAAGCAACACATATTCGCTTGAATATAGATGGTGATCAACATGCAGAAGCTGTCTGTGATTATTTTGCGGAATTACATACAAAAGGTGAATTGACGCCGCAAGACATTAGGAATATAATAGAATCAGTAAAAGAAAGATATGCGGACCGTGAATGGAGGTTAAGGCAATGACACCAAAAGAAATCGGAAGAATGATAAGAACACTACGAGAAGGGGAAGAGGTGATTTGTCCGGAATGCAAAAAAGGAAAAATTGTCACACCATATAATCCCAGAACGAGTACCTACTTTAAATGCACAAAGTGCAAGTTTAAAATTCATATGGAGCCAGTAGAAAAGAAATAATGCCATTCATTCTTCGGGGTGAGTGGTATTTTTATACCCATTTTTAACATAAGGAGGAATGCTATGACTACAATAACTTATACAGATCATGGCTTAGTTATTGATGGACATGCAGGGAACCCAGTAGTCTGTCACGGGATTTCTGCTATCAGTCAAATGGTAGCAAATTTTGCAGGAGAGCGTGGATGGGCGGATGTAATTGTCAGCGACGGGCATTTGGAATTACGAGATGTGTCAGATGAACATTGCGGTGACGCTTTGTTTCAGGCCATGGCGATTGCTTTTGAGGATATTGCAGTCCAATATCCGGATTATGTAAAGATTGTCAAAGAATAGAAAGGCGGTGATCCATCATCTCCCTTTGGGATGCGGGGTGAAGCGTCTTATTTTACGTCCAAAACGTGAAGACGTAAAAAGCTCGGGAGCCTGTCGAGGCGAAACGGAGGTAGAAAGAATGAGATATAAAATGAATTTACAGCTTTTTGATGACAACGCAGGGGCTGGATCCGTGAGTGCGCAGGGAGGAAGTGCTGGGAATGGAAGCGGAGAACAGAATTCCACTGGGAGTGCTGCCATGACGCATGGAGCCGGAACGTACACTTACGAACAGTTGGAAGAAATCGCAAATGCAAGAGTAGAAAGATCGGAAAGAACAGCGTTGGCTAATTTCTTTCGTAGTCAGGGAATGACAGAGGAGGAAGTTACTCAGGCTATTTCAGATTTCAAGACACAGCGTGCTGCAAATCGCCCGAATGCAGAACAGTTACAGCAGGAAAGAGACGATGCACTGAAAGAAGTAGCACAGATGAAAAATGAAAAGGTACTGACTTCCAAAGGTGTTAAATCAGAGGACTTAGACTATGTAATGTTCAAAGTTTCTAAACTGCTAGATGACAAAACTGATTTCGAGAAAGCAACAGACAAGTTTTTAAAAGAAAATCCCAGATTTGTGGAAAAATCTTCCGGAACCTACAGAGTGAGCACGGGATCTCAGTCCGGAGGAGCAGGAGGCAAAGAAAACAGTAATGATTTTATTAACGCTGCGATCAGAAAGGCAGCAGGGAGGTAAGCATGAATAAAAGAAAAATTGATTTGAGATTATTTGACAATGATGCACAGATTATTGACAGAACCGGTGCGGATACGTTAATCCCGGAAGAAAGAGCGAGGGAGATTATCCAGGGAGTGGTAGCACAGTCAGCGGTATTATCCCAGGGACGAAGATTACCAAATATGTCCAGCAGAACTTACCGCATGCCGGTATTGGATATGCTGCCGTTAGCATACTTCGTAAACGGAGATACCGGACAGAAGAAAACTACAAAAATGGCGTGGGACAAAAAGATTATTACAGCAGAGGAGATCGCTGTTATTGTACCAATCCCTGAAGCAGTTCTTGATGATTCGGAATACGATATCTGGTCTGAGGTTCGTCCGCGTATTGAGGAAGCTTTTGGGAAAGTTATTGACGGAGCAATTCTCTTTGATGTGAATAAGCCAGATTCATGGAGAGATGGACTGGTTTCTACGGCGACCACTGCGGGCAGTGTGGTGAACTTTGGAAAATCTGACAATTTGTACGATAAAATCATGGGAGAAGATGGTGTTATTGCAAAGGTAGAGGAGTCTGGATACTTTGTTACGGGACACATGGCTGACATCTCTATGCGTGCAAAATTAAGAGGACTGAAAGATTCTACTGGAAATCCATTGTTTAAATCGGATATGCAGAATGGCACAACTTATTCTCTGGATGGTTCAACAATGAATTTTCCTAATAATGGGGCATTTGATAAATCAAAAGCACTTATGATTTCGGGCGATTTTAAACAGCTTGTATACTCTATGAGGCAGGATATTACCTTCAAACTGTTTACTGAAGGTGTAGTGCAAAATACAGATGGCTCAATTGCATATAATCTTATGCAGCAGGATATGGTTGCGTTAAGAGCTGTCATGCGTCTGGGATGGGAAATTCCAAATCCGATTAACTCTTTAAAAGAAGATAAGAGTAAGAGATGCCCATTTTCTGTTTTGAAAGCGGGGGAATAACACCCACTGACGACACCGCCTTGGTTGGCAGTGGGAAAGTAGGAAAGGCAAAAGCAGGGAAATCAAAATAATATACGGAGGTAATGAATATGGCATATTCGAAAAAAGATTGGGTAGATGGAGAGGTAATCACTGAAGCAGCAATGGACAACCTCGAAAGTGGTGTAGCTGAAAATGACACGAAAAATACACAGCAGGATGAAAAAATTACTGAATTAGAAGGAAAAATAGTGAAAGCAGTTGCAGGATCTAAAGATGGTTTGATGTCTAAAGAAGATAAAACGAAACTAGACGGAATTGCAGAGCAGGCGAATAAATACGTTCTCCCGGCAGCAAATAAAACAACCCTCGGAGGAGTCAAACAGGCAACGCTTGTTCCAGAGGCGGCAGGAGAGAGTGTCACAAAAGCTGAGTTTAAAGCTCTTTTGGATGCTCTTAAAGCAGCTGGGCAGATGGCGAGTGCGTAAGAGGTGTATCGTCATGATCGATATAGAGTATGATTTTTACAAGGATAAGTATTTTGGAGTCATTATAGAAGATGGGGATCATCTTAGACAGCCAGTCATAAAAGCAAATACTTACTTAAATCAGATTATGCATCTGGAGCCGAGTGAGGAAGAGGTGGAACTTGTGAAGATGTGCTTATGTGAAGTAGCAGAGATGATCTATCAGGATACGAAGAACCGCATGGAGCACGGTGGAAGGGAGATCCAATCGGAGAACACAGATGGGTATTCTGTAAACTATGCGACTGAGGCAGAAGCTGGAAAGATTGCAGTAAATTCTCTGCAAACAAAGATATATACAGTGATCCGCAGATACTTATCCCACACCGGACTCTTATACTCGGGGGTAGTGTAATGATTACGAATGCAACGATTACGATTTTTAACCGTGTCCCTGATAAGGTCAGTAAAAAGTTTGTTTATGTTCCGCATGTAATCCAGAGAGTATGGTTTCATACAAAACAGAAAAGCAGCGTAGGGGAAAATGGTCTGAAAAGTGCAGACGAATATCAGATCCGGATTCCGTATTCAGAATGTGGTGACTGGATTACTTCGAATGATTTTTTGCAACTTGAAGATCCATCTAAAAACTGGACTGTACAAAATGGAGATTTGTTCATTGTTGGAGTATGGAACGGTGCAGATCGTGTAAGCGGAATAAATGAAATTAAAAAAGAGTTCTCGGGAGTGGTAGGGGAGATCCTAAGTCATTCCGAGAACTTTTTTGGTTCTTCCAAGCATATTCGAATAGGAGGTGGCTCTTAGTGGCAAATGTTAAGCTAAATATAGATCCGGTGGATAAAATTTTGTTGAAAAGAAAGTTGAATAAAAATGGAGCCGGACAGAAATTTTTTACTCATGAAGTAAGGAGATTATCAGATCCATATGTCCCTAAACGTACCGGAGTTATGAAAAATACTGCCATAGAACAGACAAACAAAATAACCTATCCGCAGCCTTATTCCCGGCGACAGTATTACGAACATAAGGGTAACGGCTTAAGAGGTCCGCAATGGGATAAGCGTATGTGGAATGACCGTGGGAAAGAAATCGTAAAGGCTACGGCTGAATATTGTGGAGGAAAAGTAAAATGAGTGTGGCAGGTAAAGTTGTGGAATTTATCCA
>CAUWEA010000178.1:0-11033 GCA_963557735.1 uncultured Faecalimonas sp.
ACTTTCAAATATCGGCAAGCTGAATGTACAGCTGGAATAGCAACTATTAACGAACCTTGACAGTTTAACAATTGCTCAGAACTGTGCCATAGGGATTTTATACCCTTTTGACAGGTTAATTGAGTGGTGTTATAGCTACATGGATCAATTTTCAGATTCATGGTGCAGTTATCAGTTCAGATACTGTTCCGTGAATAATTCAGGTTTATCTTTAAACACGGGATAATAATTTGCACGATTGTTAAACACATAAATTTCGCCAATTCGTGATAAATCTTCTCTTTTTGCTTTCCTAATATTCATACTGTAACCTCACTACTTTAATCTCACTACAAATTCTAATTGAACAAAATCGCTGCACGATGGTCTGCCAAGGCTGTTGCGCAGTTTCTTATTAGTTTTCTAAAAAAGCAGTGACAGGATTGTCCCAAGATAGTATTGTTTAAGTACCACCAAAAACAAACTTCAAATACGGGCTTAGTTCCCTACCACTGCCTATGAAAAGAATACCATTTTTGCACCGTTTCTACAAGCGGTTTTATCAAGCGAATGCTCCTCCGTAAAGGCGGTGATTTTGTCAAGATTAGTTGACACATTTTCCTCAAGGATTTTGTACCCTATGCTGCTTCTTTCAGAGAATCATAGTATTGCTGTCGTTTGACCATAGGGGGAAGCCCTCCATTGGCGGAGCAGATTCTTCGGTTATTCCAGTAGCTGATGAAATATCTCCAGATAATCGTCCTGAGTTCATCCGTGGTCATTTTTTCCGTATCATAACGGTCATACAGCAGTTCGGATTTCATCCTTGCTCACATACTTTCGCAGCGGGCATTATCGTGGCATCTGCCGCCTGCGCTGTTCATACTTTGCTGTATGCCGTACTTCTGGACAGCATCCCGGTAAAGCTGGCTGGTGTACTGGCTCCCCCTGTCGCTGTGGATATGGCTCCACGGATACCGGGGTACGCATTAGCAGTATTTTCCAGTGTCTGCACACATAGCGGTGCCTTCATGTTGGTATCCATCGCCAAGCCGATCACGCTGGAATCAAAACAGTCAAAAACAGCAGAAACATACAGTTTTCCATCACTGGCTTTAATCTCTGTGATATCTGTGACACATTTGGTTAGCGGCTCCTCCGCATGGAAATCACGCTTTAAGAGATCGTCTGATTTTCTGGCTTCCCTGTCCGCTTTTGTGATCCCGTTTGGCTTGCGTCTGGGATGATGGCTGATTCCGATCTCTTCCATGATGCGGTAAACGGTGCGTTCGCTGGGAATATCCACATTTTCCGGCTGCTTCAATGTCAATGCCTGATACATGCGGATACGGCCATAAGTATCATTGCATTCATCTTCCGTGAGAATCTCCTTCATGGCATCCGCCAGTGGCTGATATTTCCACGGGCGGTCTTTGTTTGCAAGATACTGGTAAAATCCCTGTCTGCTGACATGAAGGATCCTGCAGAAAAAAGCGATATCCCCTTTTAATTCGCCGCCTTTTGAAAGAGGCGATAGATTCCATGGAAAAATCCTCTGAACCAGTAGTGTTGATAACAGATGGTGCATACAGTGGCCAGAAAAATGCAGATGCGGCAGCCGAAAAGAATATCGAGCTGGTAACCACAGACCTTACCGGACGTGAAACAAAAGATATCGCTGCAGATTTCTTATTCACAGAAGAAGGGACCAGGGTTATCAGCTGTCCTGCCGGAAATGCCCCGAAAAGCTGCAGCTATATCAAGCAGACAGGGCAATGCCGGATCTCATTTCCACGCAATAAGTGTGAGAACTGCCCTCACCGGGATCAGTGCCAGCCTAAGATGTTCAACAGGACAAGCGTGCTCTTCCTGTCAAAGAGATCATCTGACAGAGCAAAAAGTCAGAGGGCAATGAAAACAGAGCAGTTTAAAGCCCTGGCCCGTATCAGGAATGGGGTTGAGACCATTCCGTCCATCCTTAGAAGAAAATATCAGATCGATCACATGCCGGTCAGAGGACTTTTAGCCACAAAGCTTCGGTTCGGAATTAAACTTGCGGCATTGAATTTTAAGAAACTGTCAGCATATCTGGACAGTCTGGATCAGTGCGCCTTACTTTCAGCAAACAGCTAAAAAAGTAACAAAGAATCTGAATGTATGTTAATGGAAAACACTACTAATATGAATTATTTGTTGTCTTATATGAAATTTTCAAGGTTCGCACGGGTGTACCTTTTGACCCCCTAATCATAATAATAAAATGATGACAAAGAATCCATTTTACAAAAATGATTAGTCAATATTTCTAAATTTAAAGGTTAATTCTCCTATATCTTCCAATATACTATCCATGATATCATTCAGTAAGTAAAAACGCGCGTGAAAATCTAAAATAATCTTGGAGAGTTATTGCAATGAGAGACAAATAATAGAGGTATTGTAGAATCTCAAATGTTTGGCCTTATAGTAGGACTTTCTAAGAATAGATAAGAGGTTTTTAATTTCACAGATATTTATGATTTCTTTCCCGCCGCAATAGCTGGGAAGAATCGTGTGGGCAGCAGGAAATACCTTCTGACAAAAAGAATCTCGTATTTATATGGATTCTGGAGTTTCGTAACGCCCAATATTTATCAAAATAACGAAAGGAGATGTAAAAATGGCTATTAAGAACAAAGTAAGGCCAAATGAGAGAAAGGAAGGAAAAAAAATAACTTTGTCTTTGCTATGGAAACAGCGTTATCTTTTAATGATGTCACTACCCTTCGTCGTATGGGTAATTGTTTTCAAGTATATTCCACTCTGGGGATGGACAATGGCATTTCAGGAGGTAAAACCAGCAACATTTGCGACACCTATCTGGAAAAGAACTTTTGTAGGATTTGATAATTTTGTAAAGGCGTTTGAGGACAGGTTGTTTCACCAAACGATGATCAATACTATTGGTATTAGTATCCTGCAAATTGCAGTTGGCACGGCAGTAGCAATTATTTTTGCGGTATTTTTGAATGAACTGGTATTTTCCAGATTCAAAAAAATCACGCAGACGGTTTCTTATCTGCCACACTTTGTATCTTGGGTTATCATAGCCAGTATTGCAAAGAACCTTTTCAATGATGGAGGTGTTATCGATGCTTTGGCAGGTACAAACCTGCATCTGATGAGTACAAATTCACCTCTTATCTGGTTTGTAATTATAGTTATAGACTGTTGGAAAGAGATGGGTTGGAATGCGATTATCTATCTTTCTGCAATGGCAGGTATTGATATGGGGCTGTATGAAGCTGCTCAGATTGACGGTGCAAACCGCTTTCAGAGAATTTGGCATATTACACTTCCGGGTATCCGTCCAACGATTATCGTATTGCTGATTATGAGTATCGGTGGTGCACTCGGCGTAGGTATGGAACGTCAGATGCTTCTGAGTAATGGACTGGTTCAGGATCATACGATGGTTCTCTCCTGGTTCTCCTATATGAGAGGTATTAAAAACAGTGATTACGGTCTGGGTACTGCGATTGGTGTGTTCCAGTCTGTGGTTGGAGTTACACTTCTTCTGCTTGCAAACAAAATAGCCGGTATGGTTGGTGAAGACAAACTGGTTTAGAAAGGAGAAGAAAAATGAATAATTTGAAAAAAACATGGTTTGATTATTTTTTGGTTTTGTTTTTTGTATTTATTTTATTGATTACATTGTATCCATTTTTGAACGTCCTGGCTATATCCATGAACGATGCAACAGATACTCTGAAGAATATTAATTTTGTTATTCCACGTAAGTTTACGCTGGCTAATTACAAATATGTATTCGAGGAAGCAGATATCATTGGACCATTGTTTATGTCTATTGCGAAGACAGTAATTGGAACTTTAGTAGGAGTTGTTTGCACTTCCATGTTGGCATATACTCTGAGTCGCAGAGATTTTGTATTCCACAAATCATTTACCCTGCTTTTTGTTATTACGATGTATGTCGGCGGTGGCATGATTCCTGAATATTTGCTGATCATGAGAAACTTGCATCTGGGAAATAAATTCATTGTATACCTTCTTCCTGGTCTGATATGGGTATACAATATGATTCTTGTCCGATCCTATATTGACGGTCTTCCGATCGCCCTGCAGGAGGCGGCAAAACTGGATGGAGCAAATGATTTTCAAATCTGGTATAAGGTCATTATGCCGTTGTGTACTCCTGTTATCGCAACGATTGCATTATATTGTGCGGTGGGACAGTGGAATTCTTTCATGGATACATATCTGTATGCAAAAGAACTGCCAACCTTGCAGTATAAACTGTATGAGATAATGTCACAGGCAACAATGCAGTTGGATACACATAGCACGAATAACGCAACACAGGCAGTCACGCCAATGGCGATTCGTATGGCGGTTACGGTTGTGGCTACTGTACCAATCATCGTAGTTTATCCTTTCGTACAAAAATATTTTGTCGGAGGTATGACACTTGGTTCAGTAAAAGATTGATAAGTGAGATGTATAGCCTGAATAACAGGTACAAATATACATAAAAAGGAGGAATAACATGAAAATGAAGAAAATTTTAGCTCTGCTTATGGTAGCAGCACTCTGCGTTGGAACAGTGGCAGGATGTGGCTCCAAGGATACGGAAAGCAGCAAGAATGAAAACAGCGAGAGCAGTACTGGGGAAAGTAAGGATGATTTGTCACCTATAACTTTCAAGTACTACAATGCAGACGGAAAAAATGATAACTGGGAAAATCCTGTTGCTCAGGCGATTACTGAAGCCACAGGTGTGACTTTAGATATTTCCTATCCGATATCCAGTACAGGTGATCCTTCCGAGGATATATCTTTGATGATTGCTGAGGACAAATATCCAGATATGATTTATGCTAAGCAAAGTGTAAACAGTCTGTATGAGGCAGGTGCACTTATTGATATGACAGATCTGATCGAGGAATATGGTCCGAATATTAAAAAAATGTACGGCGATGAGTTTGAAAAGCTGAAATGGGGTTCTGGAGATGAAGGAATATATCAGCTTTCTTATTCTGGTGTAGGATACCAGAATTTGGTAACCGGAGGAAACTGCCAGATACAGTACGCAGCTCTTAAGGAAAATAATTATGAATATCCTAAGACTCTGGAGGAGTATGAAGCCCTGATCAAGCAGTACCTGGCAGCACATCCTAAAACCGATGATGGTCTGGATACCATTGGTATTTCCATGAGTGCTGCTGACTGGCACTGGCTCATTACACTCAGTAATCCCGCTGGATTTATTGCTGATGGTGCACCGGATAACGGTTCCTGGCTTGTTGATGATAACTATAACTGCATTTACAAGCATGTGAGTGATAAAGAAAAAGAATATTTCAGATGGCTGAGTCGTATGTATGATGAGGGAATTCTGGATCAAAACTTTGCAACACAGACAGATGACGATTACATTGCAAAGCTTGCCAGCGGACGTGTTGTAGCTATTACTGATGCATTTTGGCATTATGCACAGGCGGAAGCAACATTGAAAGCAGAAGGAAAATTGGATAAAACATATTGTCCGCTTCCTGTGACAATTGATGCTGAGACGAAGGCACCCACACTGATGTATCAGGGTCTTCAGGTTGGATACGGACTGGCAATCACAAAGAGTTGTGAGGATCCGGTTCGTGCAATTAAATTCCTTGATTATCTCTGCTCCGATGAGGGTGCAGTACTTTACAAATGGGGTGTTGAAGGAGAAAACTATTTTGTAGATGAGAATGGAATGAGATATCGTACGGAAGAAGAGATTGCAAAAGCAAGTTCTGATCCGGATTACGGAAAAAATACTGGTATTGGCAATTATGTGGGATTTCCGATTTATGGAGACGGTGCAGTGGATGAAAATGGTAATCCTTACACACCTGTTACGAGAGAATCTGTAATTGCAGAGTATAACGAGGAGCAGAAGGCAGCTTGTGAAGCATGGAATGTAGAGATGCTGATCGATATCTTCCCGCAGCCAGATGAATTCGAAACACCGCCGTATTCCCCACTTTGGGCATATGCGACACCGCAGGAGATTACGAGCAATGTGGAAATTCTGAATGAGATTGCATGGCCGGGACTGGTTAAGTGCGTAACAGAAAGTGTAGATGATTTTGATGCAAACTGGGATAAGCTGATTGCGGATTATGAGGCTAATGGATTGGAAGAAACAGAACAGATGATGACAGATTTCCTGGCAGAAAAAATTTCATAAACAAAAATATGAAAACTGATAAAGGGACCTGATTCGTAAGGAGTCAGGTTCTTTTCATAAATGGATAAGAGAGGAATAGAAGAGTATGAAGAGTGATAAAACGACTCCTTTTTGGGATTCATCACTGTCTATAGAAGAACGTCTCGACTGGCTGCTGGCAGAGATGACGCTGGAAGAGAAACTGAGCTGCCTGAGTTCGAGAGTACCTGCACTTGACAGAATTGGCATCCCAGCTATGTCTGTGGGTGGAGAAGCAGCACATGGCGTAGAAGCGAGAAATGATCAGAATGAGCTGGGAGCACCGGAACCAACGACTTCCTTTCCGCAGCCTATTGGCATGAGTGCTACCTGGGATCCGGAAGTGGTAAAAAAAGCAGGCGATGTAACCGGAAGGGAGGCCCGCGTAATATATCAACGACATCCGGACAGGGGATTAAGCCGTTGGGCACCTACTGTGGATCTGGAGAGGGATCCCCGCTGGGGAAGAACGGAAGAGGGATATGGAGAAGATCCTGTACTCACAGGGAAAATGGCTTCTGCTTATGTGCAGGGAATGCAGGGAAATGATTCCCGTTACCTGCAGCTTGCGGCTACATTAAAGCATTTTTATGGTAATAATACGGAAGTGGGAAGAGGCTGGAAATCTTCATCTATTGATCCGCGAAATAAATATGAGCTTTATTTGGAACCGTTCAGAAGGGTTATCAAAGAGGGAAAAGCGGAGGCCGTAATGACTGCCTATAACCGGATTAACGGTGCGCCTGGTATTTTAAACCGGGAAGTCAGAGATATTTTAAAAAATCAATATGGACTGAAGCATGCCGTAGGAGACGGAGGTGCAATGGAATTAGTTGCAGGCTTTCATCATTATTACGGTCTTCATGCGGAGACAATTGCTAATGCTATAAAAGCAGGTGTGGATGCGATGTCAGATAATCCTGAAATAGTAGAGCAGGCCGCCCGGGAGGCTTATGAAATGAAGCTGATTTCTTTGGATGAAATCGATGAGGCATTACGAAATGTATTTAGGACAAAACTTCGTCTCGGCATCTATGATGCGGAAAACTGCAATCCATACAACAAGGTGACGGAGGCAGATTTGAACTGTGCTGCCCATCAGGAGGTATGCCGACAGATTTCGAGAGAATCCATTGTACTTCTAAAGAACGAAAATTATACACTGCCCCTGAGAAAAGAAGATGTGAGTGCTGAAATCGCTCTTATAGGTCCGTTGGCAGATGTCTGGTATCAGGACTGGTATGGTGGAACGCCGCCTTATACAGTAACCTTGCGCCAGGGAATGGAAAAGATATTAGGTGAAGAAATTGTGACAGCAGATGGACTTGACAGGGTGGCTTTTCGGTATGGAGACCGATATGTGGCAATCGGACAGGACGGTGCATTGTGCCTGGGGGATGAGCCGGAAGTGTTTGTTATGAATGATTGGGGAGAAGGAAGTGTGACATTTCAATCTGTCCGGACAGGAAAATATATGAACAGCCGCCTGCCCATGTCCGCAGAAGCTGATACGGCCGCTGCTAACTGTATAGCCGCAGAGAAAGACGCTGCCTTTGACTGGTTTGTGATGGAGATTTTTCATGTGGTGAAGCAGAAAACGGGAGAGGTAAATCTGACAAATCGTTTTCATTCGCCGATTATGGTAGGAGAGGACGGAAGCTTATACTGGTCACAGGACGGGGAAGCTGCTGCCTTTCGGATAGAAATCATTGAAAACGGGATGGAACTGGCTAAAATGGCTGCCAGAAGCAAAAAAACCGTGGTTATGGCTCTTGGATGTAATCCAATGATCAATGCCAAGGAAGAGGTCGACCGTACTACCATAGCACTTCCGGATGATCAGGAGAGGCTGTTGAAGGAGATATACGAAATAAATCCGAATGTAATACTAATCATGCTCTCCAATTATCCGTATGATATCCGGACTGCACAGGAAAAACTGCCGGCGATTCTATGGAGCGCTACAGGAAGTCAGGATATGGGGACTGCTCTGGCTGAAGTGCTTATGGGAGAATACGCTCCTGCAGGTCGTTTGAATATGACCTGGTATCAGGACGACAGTCAGCTTCCGGATATTAATGATTATGATATTATTCAGGGAAAACGTACATACAGATATTTTGATGGAGATGTATTATATCCTTTTGGGCACGGCCTCACCTATACAAAATTCTCATATGATAATCTGCAGGTACGCTTGCAGGATGCAGCAACGCTGGAAGCAGTGCTTGAGATAACGAATACCGGAACTATGGTTTCTGATGAAGTGGTGCAAATATACGGTATTGCACCTGCATCCAGGGTAAAAAAACCACTGAAACAGTTGCTTGCATTTCGCAGAGAAAAAGCAGTGCAGCCTGGAGAAACCCGCCGCATGCAGTTTAGTATTCCGGTTGAGGAACTTCGTTTTTATGATGTCATCAGCCAGTCTCTGATGGTTGAAGAAGGATGCTATATCATCGGTGCGGGAACATCGAGTGCCAATATCCTTATAAAAACAGAAATTCAGATACCGGGAAGAAAAACAGGGCAACGTGATTTCTCAAAAAAAATACGGGCAGATCACTATGATGCGTATGAAAATATTGTGTTGAATGAAGGGCAGTATGGATATACGGCGGTGATGGCAAAAGATCCTTCCCAAGAGAGTGTTTTGGAATACCGTGACTGCCGCATAGAAGGAGATACAGATTCACTTTATCTTCATCTGAAAAGCGAGCAGGGTACACAGATTGAGGTTTGGATCGATGGTAATAAAGTGGGAAGCTGGAGAGGCGAAACCAGAACATGGGAAAACAGACCGATACCTCTTTTGGATTCGACAATGAAAAAGGATGCAGAGGATAGAGTGGCAAGTTGGAAACCAATTTATTCCGATGTGCGGATTCCTCTTCAAAGGATACCTGATAAGACATTTACATTGAGTGTACGTATGCGGGGGGATGCAAAGATTACATATCTTCGGATACAATAGTTTTTTAGTGAGTCTTAAATGAAAGGCAGGGAAAAAATATGAAAAGTAATACGATATATCCGCCGATGTCCGAACGTGAGATCAGCGGTGCTGCAATATCGAGAGAAGCGGCGACGCAGGGAATGGTACTTTTAAAAAACATAAATGGGGTTCTTCCGTTAAAGGGCAGGGGAAAGATTGCCTTGTTTGGAAACGGAGCTGCCAGAACAATCCGCGGCGGAACGGGATCGGGAGATCCTTTTAACGGCGGTCTTTCCGGCGGTGGTGATCAGGATGTGGATCAGTCTCTGCGTTATCATATTAATATTCTGAATGCTATGGAAACAGAAGGTTTTGAGATTGTGAACCGGGAACAGCAGATGGCGTGGGCCAGATGCTATGATCTGGCCAAAAGAGAGATGAAGGACCAGGTCATGAGTGTTTTTGCGTTTCCGGAGGAACCGCTGACAACAGAAAAACTGGAAGAATATGCAAAAGAAACAGAAACTGCTATTTGTGTCATTTCGAGAAATTCCGGTGAGGGAAATGATCGTTTCATGAAAAAAGAAGTATCCATTGGGGATAAAAAGTATGAAATTGGAGATTACAGGCTTTCTGCAGTGGAGATGGATAATCTTAAAAAGCTGCGGTCAGCTTTTTCCTCATTGATACTGGTGCTGAATGTTCCGGGCTCCATATCGGTGCAGGATCTGGAGGCAGCTTGTGCGGATGCTATTCTTCTCATGGGGCAGGCAGGACAGGAGGGAGGAGCCGCCGTTACCGATATTCTCACAGGTAAGGCAACACCGTCAGGAAAGCTGACCGCAACCTGGGCAAAAAAATATGAAGATTATCCTACGGCAGGCAATTTCCTTCAGGATTTTAATAAGGCAGTATATACGGAAGGAATTTATGTAGGCTATCGTTACTTTGATACATTTAATGTTGAGCCGGGTTATCCTTTTGGTTATGGACTCTCCTATACGACATTTGCACTGGGAAATCTGGAGGCATCGCTGGATGAGGATACCCTGGTTCTTGGCGTAACAGTAGAAAATACAGGAGCGTTTGCCGGACGTGAAGTTGTGCAGGTATATGTTTCTGCACCGGTATCGGAGATGGATATGCCGGAACAGGAGCTGAAAGGTTTCCAAAAAACGATGTTACTGGCACCGGGCGAAAAGGAAGATATCAAAATCCGCATACCGCTGCGTAATCTTGCATCTTATAGTGAAAATGCAGGAGGTTATATTCTGTCAAAAGGAGATTATGGAGTGCGTATCGGTACTTCTTCCAGAGATACAAAACCGGTGTGCAAGATTCGGCTGGAACAAACTGCTTTGACAGAACAGGTATTGGTGGAGCTTCCGTTAACGGAAACTTTGGAGGAAAAGAAGGGGTTAACTGATCGAAAGGATGAAACTATATGGAAGGATGTACCGGTTCTTCTGGCTGTGCAGATACCGGAAACGCTGGATTCGCGTTCAGCCTATAGCGATGAAAAGGTGGTTACATATGCGACAGATACCAGCTATCAGCCGGTTATGCCTTACGAAACAGTACGGTATGTGGAAAAGAAAGAATGGAAGCTGAATGATGTGGCTTCGGGCAGAGTGTCAATGGAAGAATTTGCCGCACAGCTTGATGCTGCACAATTGGCGGATCTTTGCTGTGGTACAGGCTGGGGTGTGCAGGATGAGAACAATCCTGTGATTGGAGCCAGTTCGGAATCTGTACCTGGAGCGGCAGGGGAAACAACACACGCACTGGAAAGTTATGGTGTTTCTTCTATTGTATTGGCAGACGGTCCGGGCGGTGTGCGTATCACACAGCAGTTTGAGGCAACCGATCTGG
>CAUWEA010000179.1:0-8654 GCA_963557735.1 uncultured Faecalimonas sp.
CACGATTATCCGGAAGTAGTAGAGGGAGTGACCGAAGAGCCTTTCCCGGAGCATCAAACGTTAAGTGAAGAGCAGCAGGAAGAACACCATGAAGAAATAATCGAAGCGGAATACAAAGAAGCATTCCCGATCCTAAAGAACAAAGAAGAGCGGGAAGCATTTTTGAACGATTACCGCAAGTGGCCAGTATGGTGCAGAAACACCTACACTGAAGAAATATTTTACCGATATGACCTTCCAGACGGATCTGCAATAATCGTAAAAGAATATCCATGCACCAGTTGGAAGGGAGAAAGCGAAGGGAAAGAAAAGTATCTCTTAAAGCCGGATACAAAGCACTTTGCAGACGGAAAAACCAACACCACCGCTCTGATCGAGCATCTAAAGGAGGCAGGGAAATGCCGGAAATGATGTTCCCGAAGCCGGGGAAAAAGCGAAAGACCAGAAAAAAGACAAAATCCATCATGCACCAGAAAGATGGAACATGTTACCTGTGCTGCCTATCCGGAAACTACGGAAAGCACGCTTGCGTGCAGGAACATCACGTCTTTCCAGGGGCGGACCGGCAAAACAGCGAAGAAACCGGATTAAAGGTATACCTATGAGTGCGGCATCACACCGCAGGACCGGAGGCGGTACATAACAACAAAGAAAACGACATGATCTTAAGGAAACTCGCGCAGCAGGCTTACGAGCGTGATCACACCCGCGAGGAGTTTAGAGCAAAATTCCAGGAGGACAATTTAATCGGAGATGTGGATAACACTCCGGAACCAAAAGAAGAAAAGTGGACAGATGGATTTACTTTTCTTGACGAAGCCTTATGATCTAAGGATTTAATATATCACACAGTAACTCATCAACTTGTCGGAGGAGGGGCGGATCGCCCCTCGGAAAGGAGTAAGGAAATGAAACGCGAAAAAGCAGTAAAGAAAGTCTTAGAAAAGGGAAAGCCCTGGCAGCGTTTAGTATTGAAGCGCTTAATGCGTGCGAGAATGGACTTTGCACTATCCGTGGAGGAGGTAAAAGCCCAGGAAGAGCTGGAAAAGATTATAAATAGGTTTATCAATAAGACGATAAAGGAGATCAACAGTGAGACTTGATATGCCACCGCACAAAAAACGCTGTGCGAAATGTAAATATAGCGTAAAACTGCAATCCACAGTCCTCTGTGACTACTTGGAAAAGACCGGTCACAGAAGAGGTTGTGACGCAGAAACTTGTACAAAATTTGAATCAAGAAGGAGAAAGAAAAATGATTAAAGCAGAAAAAGGAACAGTAGAAATCGAAGGAGAGATCAGTGAGATTTTAACAGATTTTGAAATGACTGGACGAGCGATGAAAGAAGTCCTAACACGAGAATTGGGAGAAGAAAAAGCAAAGGAAGCATGGGAAAAAGCAATCGAAAACTCCCGAAAGAGCGTGAAAAAAAGAATAGAGGGAATGACAGAGAAAATGACCCAAGAAATCATCGAAGGCATCCGAAAAATGATGGCAGAAAGAAAATAAGAAGAAAAGGTAAGGAAGATCATGCATGGTCAGAAGAGCCGTGTGGCTCTTTCTGGGCAGAAGTAGATAAGAAGCTACGGAGAATGGATAGGTATAGGTGGAGGAGAAAATGAAAATTAAGATAGCAACATCAGGAAGAAGCGCAACTCTTGATATTGAAAATGAACAGATTGCAGAAGCGGTATTCAACAGACTGGTCATTATGATGTTCGGAATCACAAAGGAATATCAAGAAAAAAGGAAAGATCGCGAGCGCAAAAGGATCGAAACTCAGGATACATTACAGCAGGAAGAGACACAAGAAGAAAAAAGATACAAAGGATTTTTACACTTAGAATGTCCAAACTGCGGAACCATAAAGAGCTTTAATTCTGTGAAAGAGATAAAAGGCTACCATTGTTTTGAGTGCGGGGAAGATATGAAATTTGAAGAAGAATTAAAGCCATTATATGTAAACTGTGAATGCGGAAAGAGTTACAGATATATGACAAATATGAAAGAACAGATGTTTGATATTGAGTGCCTTAATTGTGGGAATCCAGTCGCAGTAAAGTGGAACGAAAAGAAGCAGGAATATGAAACGATTAGAGGAGAGTAGGAAATGAAAACAAGAATGGACAGAATCACAACCAGAATGATGGAACATATCTGCGATAATCTCTGCAAGTATCCAGATCAACTGAGCGAGGAAGAATTGGAAGACAAATGCACAACAGACTGTAAAATGGGAAAATATGTATGCGACATCTTAAATCATCACAACAGATGCAAAGAGATTTGTGAGGAGTGCACAGATTGCAGATGGCAGCAGTTAAATGGAGGTACATGCAAAGGCGGGAAAGCAAGGTGCGGGCAGTTTGTCAAAGAAAGGGCGTAGGAAAATGGACGAGAAGAAAGTTAGAGAAGCGATAAAGGCTATGGAGAATCAAATTACGATCATACAAAAAATACCAGAGTATTTGGGATTGAAAGAAAAAACTGATAAGCAAATAGAAGAACGACAAACAGCGATGGAAGCAATGAAAAGGCAGTTGCCAGAAAAACCTATCCTGGAAGGCGATGGATGCGACCAAGAAGGGAATATCATATTAGATGAATGGCTATGTCCGAATTGCGGTGCAAGATATGAAGTTGATTATGATGAGCATGATTACTGCCCGGGCTGTGGTCAGAGAATAGATTGGAGCGGATTATTTGGAAGAGATCAAGATTTTAATTAAGACATGCACAATATTTTGCGGTGTATGTTTGTATGCAGCAGCATGGAAATGTGTTATCGGAGCAGATCTTAAGGCAAAGGATGATGATGACAAGCTGGAGAAAAGCTTTAAGATACTTGGCAAAGCATTTCTGTGGGTACATCTAATAACTTTGCTGGGTGCTATTATATGGGCGTGGATTTAGGAGGAAAGATGAACAGAGAAATAATTTTTAAAGCAAAGAGAAAAGATAATGGCGAATGGGTGGAAGGATATTACCAAAAACGATTTGATTTAGACGGAAGTGAACAACATCTTATTTTTTGGTCAAAAAGCTATACAGTATGGGAATATGCAGAAATAAATCCTGACACGCTATGTCAGTACACCGGAATGGAAGACAAGAACGGAAAGAAGATTTGGGAGAATGACCTTTTAGGACACAAACTGAATCGCGTTGAATTTTTAAACGGAACATACTGTACAAATGGAGATAGATCTTTATTTTTTGAAGCGAAAACAAAAGAAGTCATTGGAAATATTTTTGATAATCCAGAGCTGTTGGAGGTTGAGTGATGATAAGCAGGAAATATACAAGTGAAATGCTTAAGGGAAGAAAAGCAAGATGCCTTGTTGATATCGGTAATAGGGGAGGAAACTGGGTGAGTGAAGGCTCTAAGGTAACTATCGTGAAAAGTGTTAGAGGGAAAGGTATCACAATAAAAACAGAAACATGTCCTTGCTGTGGACAATATTGCTATATAAAAGGAGTCGTTAGGAACGAGCTAGAACTCGTGGAAGATTTAGAGGAGCAAGCAAAATGAACGTGCTGGAGAAGATTTTGGAAGAGATAATTGATGAACTAAAGGAAGAAGGAATAATAACAGATAATGAAAGAGGAAACCGAGCGGTAGAAATCATCCGCTCCCACATAGATGGAATCCCAAACTGCGAAGGATGCAGCAGGAGAAAATGGTATCAAAAAGGATTTGAGGACGGAAAGAAAGATAATGACTGGATTACGGTAGAAGAGGGATTACCAGAAGAAGGAATGGGAGAACTTATAGTAACAGATAAAAATGGAAACGTCCACATGAATATAACTTATGGATATGCAGAAGATTCTGATAAAGAACCAACTTTCCACAGATGGGATGATGAATGGTGGCAATGTTATAAATATAATGTAGTTGCATGGAAATTAAAACCAGAACCATATATCAAGATTCCAAAATAGACACACCTTTTGCATTATAAGCTGCTTGCAGGAATGTATGTATCATATCACTGGTCATCATCATTCCTTCGGGAAGTTGGAAAGAAAACGGATTGTCTGGGATAGAAAGAAATTCTTGATACAGTAAAAATGTTTCATAAGATTCATATTTTTGATAATTCATAGAAATGCCTCCTTAAGATAAAAAGAATTGATATATCAATTATATCATCTCAGGAGGCAGCAGTAAAGGAGGGAAAAAGTGAATAAAGAAGGATATAAAGATCCGACGGCAGACAGAGCAATCGCACATGCGGAACACATCCCAAAACATGTCAAGCAGGTATTGGATGTGCTGGAGCAGGCAGCAGGGATCGCCGGATTCCGGATCAAAAATATAGAGATCCAAGATCGCGCAACGAAAGAAAGATTCAGACAGCGCGGATGAAGAGGAGAGTATAAAGAGTTGAGTGTCACTGAGTATTTGGCAAGAAAGGGGCTAAACATTGGACAAGGCAATATTAATTGAATACACGGCGATGAGAGAAGAAATAAAAGATATAAAGAGGAGAATAAGAACTCTTGAAAAGGAAATAGAAAATATAACAGTCGTATCAGACTCTGTAAAGGGGACACGGCTGGATGGAACATATGGAAGCATTAAAATTACGGGATATCCATTTCCGGAAGAAGTCAAAAAGAAAACATATTTAAAAAGATACAAACGAAAATTGGAAGAAAAAGAAGAAGAACTGTTGGAGCTGATGACAGAAGCTGAAGAATATATTGAGAGTATTCCGAAAAGCGAACTTAGGATAATGTTCAGGATGTATTTTATAGATGATATGACATACATACAAGTAGCAGAACAAATGAATAAAATATTCCCAAAGCGAAAAGTGAAGTACACAGACGAAAATGTAAAGAAAAGAATCCAAAGATTTTTCGAAAATTTTGAAAATGTCCCACAATGTCCCGAAGAAAAGTAGTAATATGTTATTGCTACAAAGTAGAAAAAATACTTAGTGCGTTCAACTCTTACCAGGAGGCAGCCAAAAAGGTTGCCTCTTGATTATTTTATGGATACTTGGTGCAGTGGTAGCGCAGCAGTCTTATAAACTGCGTGTCGCCGGTTCGATTCCGGTAGTATCTATTAAAAATTATTAAAAACTTTCCTGAAAAAGTATTGACATACGTACACGTATATAGTATAATATAATCAAGAAATGAGGAAAGGAGAAGCGAGATGGCTAAAAAGAAGCAAAACAAAAAGCACAGACTTGAAAAAATAGCAATCATAGTTAGCATAATCAATGGTCTGACAACGGCGATATGCATGATATATGAGACATTTTTCAAATAAGTGCTTTGCGGTGGGGAGCCACCCACCGCTTCCAGTATAGTGCATCTTTCAAAATAAAACAATGAGAAAAAGTATAATTATTTCTAATCTTCTTACACTTTTTGTACTGGGATACTATGCGATTGCAAAAGGGATAGACTGGATAATCGGTTTAGCACTGTTAATTAGTATAGTATCAAATATGCTAAATATTATGTATGAGGTAAAATATGGAAGAAAAGAAGAATAGACCACAAGATAAGTGGGATGAGAAAGCAGGTCTGATTCCGAAGACATACAAGGTAAATAAAAAAGTGGCTGAGGAATTTCAAAAAGCCTGCAAAGAAGAAGGTGTTGCAATGGGAACACAGCTTACGAAAATGATGAAAGAATTTGTAGAAAAGAGTCAACTATGAAAAAAGAAATATATGTAGATATTGAGGGATATGAAGGTTTATATCAGGTAAGCAATTACGGAAATATAAAAAGCTTACCGAGAAGAAAATGCAGAGGACGTATTTTAAAGCCGTATTATCCTAGATTTGGATATCCACATGTTATGTTAAGTAAAAATGGCATTCGGAAGTGCCATAAAGTTCATCGACTTGTTGCAGAAGCGTTTATACAAAATCCAGATAAGAAACCAGAAGTGAACCACAAAAATGCGATTAAATCAGATAATAGAGCTGAAAATTTAGAATGGTGCACACCTTTTGAAAATTATGCACACGCTAGAGATATGGGATTATTTAAGCCGGAAAATTGGAATAATGGAACATATCTTGACGATGTTTAAATAGGGTTTTGCAATGGATTGTTATCAGCAAGATGATACGAGAATTTATCAAAGAAGTGAATAGCAAATAACAGTGAAGCATCTGGCGAAAGCCGGGTGCTTTTCTGCGTCCTGAGCAAAGACGGTAAAAGGCTCTGGGCAAATGCCTATGTTGTGCGATGTAGCACATATACATAGCAGGATAGAGCAGTTGGAAGCTCGCCAGTCTCCTTAGCTGGAAGTCGGAGGTTCAAGTCCTTCTCCTGCAACTTAAGGAGGTACCATGGCAGAACATGACATTGCATTTGTAAAAAAATGCATAAAAGAAAACATACATAGATTTTATACATGGGGAAAGTGGAAAGCGAAACGTGAAGAAGTGCTGAAGCTTGACAAATATGAATGCCAGATATGTAAGCAGAGAGGGAAGTATAAGAAAGCCACAACAGTCCATCATGTAAACCATGTGAAGAAGCATCCAGATAAGGCACTGGAAATCTGGTATTACTTTAAGGGAGAGAAAAAAAGAAATCTTATAAGCCTCTGCCATGAATGCCATGAAGAAGTACATGGGTACCGTAAAAAAGAAAAGAAGAAGCCATTGACAGAAGAGCGATGGTAAAAATGAGAGAGTACCCCCGGTCGAAAAAAATCGGGTTTTAATTTGGCTATAAGAGACCGGTGGGTGCTCTTGACAAAAGAGATTTTTCCGCGCGCGCGTGAAGGAGGGGTGGTCTAAGGGCGAGAAAAACAAGAAAAGAAATATTAAGAGAAGAAATTAAAGATGACCTTTTGGAGCAGTTGTCCAAGAATGGGACCACTGGGAAATATTACATCGACTTAGTAGATAAATACATGGATTTTTGGGACCTGGAAAATGACCTGATTGCAGACATAAAAAAGAGAGGGGCTGTTGTCAAATATGACAACGGTGGAGGCCAAAAAGGACAGAAGAAAAATGACTCCATAGATCAAAGAATTAAGGTAAGTGCACAGATGCTGAAAATACTGGACAGCATTGGAATTAAGCCGGTTTCCGGAGATCCGGGAGATGATGACGATGAGCTGTAAAATCCATCCATATATCCAGGAGTGGATTGACATTGTTGAGGATAAAACCTATGCAGTGTGCGAGGATCAGGAGCTGCTGATTAAGCATGTAAAATGGTGCTTTGAAAATGAAGATATTTATGTCGATGAGGAGCAGTTTGAAAAGTATATGGGACTTACAAAATACTTCCCGTTTGAGGATATTTTCCCCTGGCAGAAGTTTGTGATCGGGCTGCATGACTGCACATATTGGAGTGAATCAGGGCTGCCGAGATGGCCGGATTTGCTCTGTATGTTGGGGAGAGGAGCGGGGAAAGATGGTACGATTGCGGTAGAATCCGCGTGCTTAATGTCCCCATATAATGGTATCCGGGAGTACGATGTTGATATTTGTGCGAACAATGAGGATCAGGCGATGCGTCCGGTGCAGGATGTCATCAATGCCTTCGAGCAGCCGTCTGTCGTAAAAAAGCTAAAGAAGTTTTTTTATTGGACAAAAGAAAAAGTCGTGAGTCTGAAAACAAAAAGCGTTATGCGAGGAAGAACGAACAGTCCAAAGGGAAAGGATGGTTTGCGGTCTGGAATCTGCATCTTCAACGAGATACATCAGTACGAAGATTATAAGAATATTAACGTATTTACAACTGGTCTTGGAAAAAAGAAACACCCGAGAAGATCTTACTATACTACAAATGGGGATGTCCGGGAAGGTCCCCTGGATGATCTCTTGGAAACAGCAGAAGGAATCTTGCGGGGAGGAGAACCGGATAATGGACTTTTGCCTTTTATTTGCAGACTGAATAAAAAAGAAGATGTCGATGACGAAGCAAATTGGCCAATGGCGAATCCATCTCTTCCGTATTTACCAAACCTGCTGGAGGAGATACGGAAGGAATACCGGGAATGGAAGAAGAATCCAAGAAGACTACCAGCATTTATGACAAAGCGAATGAATATTCCGGAAAACGCAGAGGAGATGAGCGTAACAGACTGGGAAAACATAGCAGCTACCAATATTATTCTTCCGTGTCTGGAACGATGGAGTTGCACTTGTGGAGTGGACTATACAAAATTAAATGACTGGGCTTCGGTGGATCTGCATTTTAGAGACGGAGACCAAAGATATGATATAAGCCACTCCTGGATGTGCCTGCAATCAAATGATCTGGAAAGGATAAAGGCTCCGTGGAAAGAATGGGCAGATATGGGAAGACTGACTCTGGTAGATGAAAATGAAATACATCCATCGGTAATTACGGAATATATTCAGCATGCGAAGAAAAAGTACAATATCAAAAAGCTTGCGGTTGATGATTTCCGGTTCGCATTATTGGCTAAATATCTAAAAGAGATAGGGTTTGATCTGAAAATAAATAAAAACCTGAAACTGATCAGACCGTCAGATGTCATGAGGATCGCTCCGGTAATTGACAGTTGCTTTACAAATCGGTGGTTTAACTGGGGAGATGCACCGGAGCTTCGCTGGGCAACAAACAATGCAAAGCTGATCAGGCATGGAAGGAAGCCGGGAAAAGAAGATGATGCTGATATGGGAAATTTTG
>CAUWEA010000180.1:0-3968 GCA_963557735.1 uncultured Faecalimonas sp.
TTGATTTGCTTCTGGGACCAGGAATGAATATTCAGCGTGATCCTATGTGCGGACGAAATTTTGAATATTTTTCTGAAGATCCTCTCATATCTGGAAAGATGGCGTCAGCAATGGTACGCGGTCTTCAGAGCCTGCCAGGAGGAGGTGGATGCATTAAGCATTATGCAGCTAATAATCAGGAGACGAATCGGAATGCTGTGGATTCTGTGATTGGTCAGCGGGCACTGAGGGAGATTTATCTGGAACCCTATAAAATTGCTATTCAGGAATCTCAGCCGTTGTCTATCATGAGTTCCTACAATCTGATCAACGGTGTTCCTACAGCAGATAGTTATGACTTATGTACGGATCTTGCCCGCGGAGAATGGGGATTTGAAGGTCTGATCATGACTGATTGGAACGGAGGCAGCAGTACACCCTGGAAATCCATGCATGCCGGAAATGATTTGATTATGCCGGGAGGAAAAGGAAGGGCCATGAATATTCTTCAGGCTGTGAGAACAGTTATGCCGGAGTTTGATGAACGTGGGCAGGTAATTATGGTGCAGGAAGTACCATTTGCACCGGTTTTCGCAGCCCGCTGGAATTCCTTTACGGTTGATCCGGAAGGACCGGATACAGTCATGGCACCTCTGGGTGAAGGACATACTGCCGAGATGAAGGATGGAGAGATTTTGGTTGATGGGGAAAAAGTCTACATACAGGCAAATGATATGAAAACATTTTTCAATGATCCGGCAAGCTTTGTGCCAAAGATATGCCCGGCCAATGAGGAAGTTGCTTTTATTTTAGATGATGGCAGAGCAATCGGGTACAAAGGACATTTGGATAAGAAACCTCGTCTGTGTCTCGGAGATGTGCAAAGATGTGCAGTCCATAATCTTCGGATCATTCTGAAATGTATGGGATTATAGTAGATGGGTATCAACAATTGATTGCATAATGAGGTGAAAAAGTTTAGAAAATGAGAGGATGACTGAAGTAGGAACAGGTGAATTGCGAGGTTGTATGGTATGAGAAAGCTATTCCTTTTGTGATTTGGCACCAAACGAAGGAGAGCAGTAGGAACTATCCGAGTCACTGGCATCTGGATTTGGAGATTGATATGGTCTTCAATGGAGAATTGGAGACATTGGTGAATGGAAAATGCATAAAGATAAGAGAAGGGGATGTTCACGTATTCAACAGCAGGGAGATTCACAGCATGATACCACATACGGAAAACTTTTTTCGTGCGTTTAAAAAGCATTATCATATGACTCCCTCTCAGTATCGGGCTACAATACAGGAAGAGACCAATATGCAAACTGTATGTGGAGATAGAGATGTAATAAAACGGTAACAAAAAAATGACAAAATGGTAATGAAATAAGATATACATAAAATTATTAAAGAAAGGTGGAATACAGAATGGGAGATTGTTTTTACTGTAGTAAGGCAGAACCGGTAGTTCAGACTAAGGCGGGTAAGATACGGGGATTTAAGATGAATTCTACATACACTTTCCATGGCATCAAGTATGCTGATGCTGATCGCTTTCAAATGCCCAGAGAGGTAAAACCATGGAAAGGTATTAAAAATGCTCTGGCCTACGGTTATGTGTGTCCTATGCTGATGCAGGATCATCCGTTGATGGAGGTTATGATCCCACATCGTTACTGGCCAATGGATGAGAATTGCCAGTATCTGAATATTTGGACACAGAGTCTGGATCCGGAAGCAAAAAAACCGGTTATGGTATGGTTGCACGGAGGTGGATTCTTTGCAGGCTCATCCATTGAACAGGTGGCGTATGAGGGAGATCATCTGAGTGAGTATGGAGATGTGGTTGTCGTGTCATTGAACCATCGTCTGAATATTTTGGGATATCTTGATTTATCTGCTTATGGGGAAAAATACTACAATTCTGCTAATGTGGGAAATGCAGATATGGTCGCAGCTCTTCATTGGATTCAGGACAATATTGCTGGTTTTGGCGGAGATCCAGGTAATGTAACCCTGTTTGGTCAGTCCGGTGGTGGAATGAAAGTTTATTCCCTGATGAATACACCGGCTGCAGAAGGTTTATTCCATAAGGGGATTATCCAGAGCGGCGTAATAGAAGAAGGTAAAAAAGAGGCAGAGGATGACGGTACCGCAATTGTGGAGGCCCTTCTGACGGAATTGAAGTTGGAATCCGTTGAGGATTTGGAAACGATTCCTTACTATTTCCTTGCGGAAGCATATAATAAGGTGTCACCCAAGCTGCAGGAGAAAGGACTCTACGTGGGAGGAGAGCCGAGAGCAAATTCATGGTATGCCGGTGATCCGCGCAGAGTAGGATTTACCGATGGAGCAAAAAAGATTCCGGTGATAGTGGGTAGCGTTTTTGGAGAATTTGATTTCAAGCCGGTTCTGGAGAATAGGGATGAACTGACCCGTGAGGAAACGATGAAACTTCTGGAAAAATGCTTTCAGGAGGATGCAGAAGAGATTGCAGCAGAATTCGAAAAAGCATATCCGAATAATCGCCTTGTAGATGTTCTGTCGCTGGATTATATTTTCCGTTATGCATCGAAAGATTTCATTGCGAAGAAGTCAGTACATAAGGAAGCTCCCGTATATTCCTACATGTTTAATTATGAATTCCCATATGAGGGAGGAAAACTGGCATGGCATTGCTCTGAAATCCCGTTTGTTTTCCATAATATTGACCGAATTCCTATCTGCAATGTGCCGGGAGAAACAGACCGCCTGCAGGAAAGAATATGTGGTGCTTGGATAAACTTTGCGAGATACGGAAATCCTTCCGTTCCTTCTCTTCCGCAGTGGTCGGTATGTGAGCCAGGTAAAGAGGCAATTATGATTTTTGACAATATCTGCGAAGTTAAAGATAATTATGACCACAGGCTGATGGAGCTTCTTGTTAAACATGCTCCGGCATTTACTGTACCATTAGATGAGGATGCAGAAAATGTATTTATGCACTGATGCGGAAAGGATGGAATGCATATGGCAAAGCTGACTACATATCAGGTGACGGAGATTGCAAAAGACACCTGGGCTATCAATGAGGCTGGTATGACAGCCATGTTTTTGTTAAAAGGTACGGAACGTGCATTACTCATCGATACGGGTGTCGGAATGACAGACCTGAAAAAGCTGATTTCCTGGCTGACTCCGCTTCCCTATGATGTAGTGCTGACACATGGACATCAGGATCATATCGGAGGAGCTGCTCAGTTTGAAGAGGTATATATTCACGAAAAAGATGAGGATAGTCTTAAACCGATAAATTATGATAGCATCGCAGATTATGTGGAACTTTTGGGAAATATGGGAGCTTACGATGTGTATGACTGTAGCCCTGCGGATATCCGGCGGATACAAAAGATGCCAAAATGTCTTCCTTTGAAGGAGGGGATGGTGTTTGAGCTGGGGGGACGCAGTATCGAGGTAATTGAGACACCGGGTCATACATCGGGAGGCTGTTGTTTCCTTGATCGGAAAGAGCGAATCCTGTTTTCTGGAGATGCCTGCAATGGTAATCTGCTCTGCAGAGACAGTATTAATACACTATTGGGAGCTCTGGATAAAATCAAGTCCTATGAAAGTGAATTTGACCGCAATTTTAATGGTCATGTGGGATATGCGGGAATGCCTTTCGTTGGTTCCATGGATCATAGCATCATGAATACAGCGATACGCATCTGTGAGAATATCCTTTCAGGAACTGCGAAAATCGAGGATGGCGGTAAGAATGCGTTTGACGGAGATTGCAAGGTTGCGACAGACGGAAGAATCCGTATTGTATTTTCCCCAGACAGACTGATAGATGAAGGTGAAATTCCAGTAAGATAAACACAACAGACTCCGCTGGGGTTAACTTAAGCCTGAAAGCCTTGAAGTCAAGGCCTTTGGGCTTTTTATAAGTGTGCCATCAAGGCAGAATCTCCGGCTCTGGTGGCTTACAGTACCATAGAAATGAT
>CAUWEA010000181.1:0-3012 GCA_963557735.1 uncultured Faecalimonas sp.
TATTTCCATCTGCCCTGGAATCTCTTCTTGCATTGGATTTTCAATGCTTTCCTCGGTTTTTCGCAGCTCTCTGATTTCCCTTACTGTCATATCTTTCGTGACCTGCTGCCGGGTGTCCTCCTCCAGGTAAAGCATTTCCTGCAACTGGCTCTTTCCAAACTGCTGATACTCCTCTTTTAGGTAAGGACTTTCCCCATTTTGACTAAACAATTCATTCATTTTCATCCACCGACTGGCGGTGCTGCGGTGCAGTCCATATTCTTGATCGGCAAACTCCCAGATGTCTTTGTATCCGTCCGCTTTGTACTCCTCTGTCCTTTGGATTTTGCGGAGATAATACCCAACCTCCACAAAAGACTCCTTTATCTTGGTGATTCCGTCTCGGATTCCGGCTTTGTTCTCCTCGTAGGTCATGTTTGCGTACCAATTACTTAACTGGCCGGTCTGCGCCTGCTGCCTACTCTTGCTGTTTAATGTGTCCAGTACATTAAATCCCATTATCTCTCCCTCCTTAGATACTCCTCTACAAACTTTTTATAATCCTGGGTGGCGCCGCACCGGGAAGAATACTGCGTTACCGGCACTTGGCAGAGTGTAGCATCCTTCGCCTGCCGGGAATGCCGTATTTTTATGTCAAAGATTCGCTTGCCGTATTCTTTCCGCAGCCACTCTTCGGCTTGCAACGCTGCTTCGGTCTTTTCAAAATCCGTGATCAGGATTCCGGTGAGGTTGGCTTTCCGGTTGATCTCTGTGATGTTTTGGATCTGATTCATCATTTCCACCATTCCATCCAGGGAGTAATTGTCCAGATTGATCGGAATTATTATCTCGTCCGATGCGATCAGCGCGTTTACCACGTTCATCCCGATATCGGGTGGGTTGTCAATGATGCAGCGCTCATATCCCACCAACTCGGATAGCGCATTTTGATACCTGTCATGTTGTGCTACGTTTCCGAGTAACACTTCTTTTTCAGCTTTCTCCATGTAGATATTGCATGGGATGATGTCTATGCATGGATTGTCGGTGTGTAGGATGTTTCCTCGGGTTTTTCCGGTTAAAAGCATGACGGAGCTTCCGATCATGCGCTCTGGAGTGTATCTTTTAAATGCCTGGGAGAGATTTCCTTGTTTATCGTTGTCAATCCCCAGTACCCTCTCTTTCCTGGAGAGGAGTTCGATCATGGCCACACTAGTGGTTGTTTTCCCGGTGCCGCCTTTTAAATTTACGATGCTTGTAATTTTCATCTGTTCTCCTCCACCTTTCTGATGATTTCGTCTGCTACTTCGTTCAATCCGGCATTACGGAGGATTTCTGCGACTGCCTCGACAGAGATGTATTGTCCTCTTGCTTTGGTGTTTTCCTCATCAATCTGACTTAGGATTTCAAAATTGAGGTCTACATCGCATGTTTCCTTGAGTTCTGCTGCATAGTCGCTTACTCTCACATAGCTCCCTCCAAAGCGATCCAGTTCCAGGCAGTCCGCGCACACTCTGTTTAATTCCTTTTCAAAGTCTCCTATTCTCTTCTTTCTCCACCCGTATTTGTCATACAACGTCCAAAGAGTGGTTGTTTTGATCGTGGATACGATCCGCGTTGCAAGCATGTTATAAAGTTCTCTCATGCCGTCATAGCTTTTCATCGCAAGAGGGAGTTCCAGTATTCCCCTTGCTTTCATATCGCTTTCCAGTGCTTCAATTCCTTTTTCTTTGGCCACGCTAAGCGCGTAAGCCATACCTTCTCGTCTGAGCCTTTCTTCTTTCTTCATCGTGCTTTCTCCTCTTTTCCTCTTGTTTTTGGTCGTAATCTGTCTCGTACAGATACTCATGACCATTATGATAAAAGTAGTAGGTGGTATCCCCTACCTGCTTTTCGCCTATGTATCTGCCTTTGTCAGCTCCGTCATATATGGATCTGGCTTCTTTCCAGGCAGTCTCTAATTCATTTTCCACGCTCTCATCTCCTCCCGAAGCTGATTGGTGTGTTCCCGATCGCTCTCAAAAAATCTGATCACATGCTGCCGTCTGTATGCGCTGATTGCCTGCCATTCTTCCCGGCTGGCGATGTCTCTTCCGGTTCTTGCTTTAAAGTCTTTCTGCTCCCACTTGTCCAACTCCGTCTCATACATGCTTTTTACATAGTCATTGTCGGTATAAATCGCAACTTGGCAGTTTTTATTTAATTTTCCTAGTGCCTCAACCGTCGCCTTTAACACTGCCTCGTTATAGGTCAATCTGACTGATCTGAGCGTAAATCTCGTCTCCGTCCGCCCATCCTTACGGATGTACTCCAGAAGGAAACAGTATCTCCGCTCTAATCGCTGCGGTGCTTTTTTATCCGCCTCGATGTATATGTTTACCTTGTACACTCGTATCCCCCCCTATCTTGATTAATGTGTAATATCTATATGGGTATCCGGTTACTGGATTGATCCCCTCTACAACAGAGGTCTTGTCCACGTAATAGCCTTTTGGAGGCTTGATCTCCTTTTGCCATGTCCTGCGTTTTAAAATCTTGGTTTCCGGATCACGCTCTATCATGTTCCTGGATCGGGAATACGGCTCTCCCTGGGATGGATCTGATTTTTTTGCAATGTACTCTGCCAGATCCTTAAATCCGCCCTCCTCATACAGCAACTGCATGTGGACTCTTCCTTTTTTCCATTGCTTCGCGAGGAGTAGATCCCCTCCGTCAATCCGGTTTATGATCGCATGCGCGTGTATGGCTCCTCTTGCTCCCTGCTCCATCTTTAGGATCCACTTTAACTGCTTGTCCTGCTTTTTGTAGTGGTACTTTAATCTGTTTAGGAGGTTGGACATGTCCTTTTTGGCTGTCTCCATGTCTTTTGGTCTGTCAGATGGTCTATATGTAAAAGTCAGCCAGTAGTCTCCTTCCCCAAAGTTCCACTTGATCAGTCTTCTTACTTTTCTTACCTTGATCCATTGGTTCTGCTTCTTAATCTGCTCCGGAGTGGCTTTCTTTTTCTTTTACCGCTTCTGTCCGGGTGCTCCA
>CAUWEA010000182.1:0-2657 GCA_963557735.1 uncultured Faecalimonas sp.
AAACACTGGATTAGTCGCAGGTGAGCTTTCCCTAATAATTTCCCTTGTGTTATATCGTCCCATCAGTGTTTATGCACTCTGATAAGGGCAAATACAAGGGCAAGAAAAATCTATAAGACAGTATAACACAAAATAAAAGTGACATGGTGAACTGATTGAAATGCTTCTTAATTTTTGCTACTACTGATTGATTAAATGATAAGGAGATGGGATACGATGAGAACAATATTTGCAGAATACAATCCACAGTGCAACAGCATTGATGTATATACTAATACGGGCTATATACTCCGTATTGATTGTTGGGAAGCAGAAAAAAATTTAAGAACCACACCTGGATCTGATTGTGCTTTGACATCGCTTGCAATCGATGAGCCATTAGAATATGCAAGGTTATATCTTGATGGGAATTTACAGATGTGGGTAGATGCTGAAGATTCATTAGAGTTATGATTATTCCAATCAAAATCTACTAGAATTTATTAAAAATTAGCTTCATAATTTTAAAAGGACAGCCCTATTGCTATGAGGCTGTCCTTAAAAATACAATAGATAAACCTAGATTATTCTTGCTACTATCTGATTGTTAAATTTTCTGTATTCCATATTGCAAATCTCCCTTTTCGCAATATTTTATTAGTATGAATGCCAGAATCGCTGAAAAAACACGTGCCAATACCGTACTCCACCATATCATAATCTGTCCACCAAATAAAGGTGGTAAAACAAGCATAAATATCAGCATCAATACTGGTTCAATGAATGTAAGAATGTATGACAATCCACTTTTTTCAGTAGCATAAAATCCAGCTGTCGCTATTCTGGTAATCGCAACAAATGGTAATGACACTAAAAATATAGGTACAATTTTAGAAATCTCAATACTTACTTCATAAGAAGCTCCGAAAACCCCTCCAATATTTGCTCTGTTTACATACATGATAATTCCACCACAAACAGCAAGAATTATTGCAAAAATGTATGCCATTCTCTGAACTCCTCTCAGGCTTTCTTGATCCTTCTCACCATAAAAACGGCTCATTAAAGGTTGACTTCCATCACCTACGCCCTGCAATATGAGATATATGATACAGATAATATAGGATACACATGCATAAGTTGCAATAGCTTTTTCTCCCCCATAAGAAGCGGAGAATCGGTTTATAAACACCAATGAAATATTAGGAGTCAATGCTAGCCCAAATGGTGCAAGACCTACTCTGAATATAGCGCCACACATTTCTTTTACATTTTTTAAGGATACATACACATAAAACTTTTTATTATATAATGCGTATATGATTGCAATTGCTGCAGTCACACCCTGTCCGGCTATTGTAGCTGTGGCTGCACCTTTCATGCCCATTTCATATATCCATACAAAGATAAAATCCAGAACAATATTGGTTATGAATCCACCAACCATCGCAAACATTGACCAGAAAGAGTTTCCATAATTTCTAATGAATGGCATCATTCCAGTTCCAAGAATCTGCAATATTGCTCCAAGTGCTATAATTTTGATATAATCTGTCGCATTTGTTAATATAATTCCATCTGCTCCAAGCAATCCTAAAATTTTAGACGAAAAGGAGTAAATAATTATGGTACTGATAACACTTACTATTACAAGAAGCCACCAGCTTGTAGCAATAAATTCTTCTGCCCGTTTTCCTTTCTTTTCTGCTGCATTAATTGAGTAATAAACAGCTCCTCCCATACCAATTCCTGTTCCAAGAGCCTGAATCAAAGCCACAATCGGATATGCAATATTAATAGCCGAAAGTCCAGCATCTCCTATGGTATTGCCTACAAAATATCCATCCACTATCGCATATATTCCTGATAATGCAAATGCTATAATAGATGGAATAACATATTTAAAAAATAATGATTTATGATTCATTTTTCTTACAATCTCCTTCCTTGAAAAGTCTGATAAACAGCTCTGTATTATCATTAAGACTTTCTATATTCTCTAATCCCATTTTTTCGATTACATATATTTCTTTTGAGTGCAGTTTTTCTATGATATCTTTCGTATATTCCATTCCTGATTCTGTGAGGCATATCAGCTTATTTCTCTTGTCTGAATCATCAGATACCATATTGATGTATCCTTTTTTCTGAAAATCTTTTAGTATCGTATTTACCGTTTGCTTAGGTATATTCCATTTTTCACTTATCATTTTCTGCGTGCATCTTCCATTACTTTCATAAAATGAATACAAAGCAAAAACTCCATTTGAAGACAGTCCCTGATCCTTTGACCATTCCTCATACATTGCTGTACATTCTTTCCATAAAGCATAATATCGTTGCAACTGTATTATCATATTATTATCTTTTCTCATCTTTTTCCTCCTTAAATTAGTACGAATCCGGACTTTTGTATTATAGTCCGAGTTCGTACTAATTGTCAAGATTTATTTATATACTTTTTCTTTATATAAACAATCAATAGTCCCTTACTAAGGACAGGAAGATTATGAAATTTCCCTGTCCTCTTTTAATAATATCCTCGTTCTTCCATCCAGTCTTTCACATAACATCTGATTCCAATATAAATAATATGCGACAGTAATAGCAATACAATAAGATTTATCGGATTAGCGTTTTTAATCCATTCTCCAAAGTAAATTACAACAGTCCCAGAC
>CAUWEA010000183.1:0-2016 GCA_963557735.1 uncultured Faecalimonas sp.
ATAACGGTTGTCGCTATGCCGGGAAAGAGTGTATAATCTAAATAGGATTATGCCGTTTGTAGAATCAACTTTCTCAGGGCAGATTCATAGGGCAAATCCCATGCATCAAGATGTTGTAACATCATGATGTGATAGAGGCGGCAGTACCACATCTTCGTAGAGCGGTGTCTGCCGTCTTCTAATTTAAAATCTAATTTCTCACGTTTATTGGAACGTTCTGCAGAAGTTCTTGCATTAAATTGCGTTTTCCATTCGTCACTGTCACGCGGCGGTATGTTGATCAGACGTGGATTGTCCTTTGTGGCAAGGTGAACGGTTCTTCCATACTTGGAATCAGAGCAGGGATGCTCGCATGAACAGCCGTATTTTCTGCTTGCGAGAGGACAGCGATATTTAATTCTATTTTTAGAAGGTTCTGAACCATCATGATTCATTCGGAGACCTTCTTTACAAACAGGAACACCATCCTTGCCAATGGTAAAGTCATTTTTATATTTGACTTTAATACCCCGTTTTTCATTGAGATCAATGAAAGGTGTGATGTTTTCCCGTTTGCAGTATTCATAGACAGGCATGGCATGAAAAACACTACTAATATGAAATATTTGTTGTCTTATATGAAATTTTCAAGGTACGTTAGTTAATGAGTTACTATAAAACGAGTGTTTTGACACCTATATCATCATTATTATTTTTATACAATATAACAAATCTATTTTCTGTGCACCATTGTACAATTTAACCAAATAACTGACATTTATTAACATGAAACCTTTTTCTTTCAATACACAAAACAGCTCCCGCATCCGTTCCCAAAAGTAACTATTATGGTATCGTAATCTAAAATACTTATTAGACATTTTTAAATTAATCTGATATACTTTGCATGAGTTCTCGCAATAAGAATACTACACATATCTCTATGGGATACAGAAATGCGTACTCCGTTTATTGATGACGGAAAATAATCACTCTCTCCTATTTGATTGAAATCCAGACAGGAAGGTATAACGAATGAAAGATTATGGAATTTATGAAAAAGTAAAACTAAACGGAATCGTTCCTGGACGATTGATTCGCCATACCCGGGCGGACAGTGCAATCATAAAAAGTCACTGGCATCCAGAGTTGGAAATAAATATGGCTTTTGAAGGCTCTTCCCGCTTCTTTATAAATGGAAGAATTGAAGATCTAACGCCTTCACATATTGTTGTGATAAACAGCAGAGAAGTCCATTCGTCTATCCCTTTTTTTCCACAGGACGAGATCTGCGCTACAGGGGTTACGATACAAATCAGCTACGATTTTCTAAAAAAAGTGATTCCAGATTATGATAACTGTTACTTTATTCTTAACAATATGGCAGAACGGAAGATACAGTTACTTCTTGAAGAAATGAATAAGAAATGTAAAACACAAGATGCAGCATATATGAATATTTATGCAATCAAACAAATTTGTGAAATTGTGTATATTCTTGCAACAGAATGTTGTATGAAACGGGAAAAGTTCGAAGCGACAAGTTCGGAAAGTTTTCAGCGTTTTGAACATGTTCTTAATTATGTTCATGAAAACTACAACAGCAATCTCAAGACCAGTGAAGTAGCAGAACGTTTTTTCTTCTCCAAAGAATATTTTTGCCGTTTATTCAAAAAAAATACAGGTATGACATTTAATCAGTATGTGGCACAGTGCAGGGTTATTCATGCAGAACAATTGCTTAAGGACACAAACACACGGATCTCTGAAATCGCTCAGGAGGTGGGCTTTTCGGATGAGGGAAGTTTTATCGCTCAGTTTAAAAAATATTATTCGAAAACCCCTGGAAATTATAGAAAAATGATAACAAAAAATCCATTTTATAATCTCTCGGAATCCTGAGTGATTATTATCGGCAACAGCCGAAATGCGTACTTTGAAAAGTAAATATGATTCGGAACAGAAAAAAGAACATATAAAACAGACATAACTGTCGCTATGCCTGAAAAATAGTGTATAATAATCAAAGGATTATGC
>CAUWEA010000184.1:0-1999 GCA_963557735.1 uncultured Faecalimonas sp.
GATATGTGCAATGGCATAAGACCCTGGCCGGAAATCTTTTTTACCAGAAAAATAGTATATGAGCCAGGAACTCATTTTGTCTATAATTCCGGAGGAACTTATATGCTGTCAGAACTTATCAGCCGTGTGACTGGCATGTGCCTGAAAGATTGGCTACAGAAGCATCTATTTGATCCTCTGGAGATTACAGATGTCAGTTGGGATAAACATGGAGATGTTAACACTGGAGCATGGGGGCTTTTGATTGCTCCACGTGATCTCACAAAGCTGGGACTTTTGTACTTACATAAAGGTATTTACAATGGCATACGCATTCTCACGGAAGAATGGGTTACGGAGGCATCATACCCCCACATTTCCACAAACGGGCAGGGATGTGCCGGATGGGGTCGCCACTATGGATATCAAATTTGGGAGAACAGTCCGGGGAGCTATCGTGCTGATGGAGCATTTGGCCAGTATTGCATGGTATTTCCGAAAATGGATATGGTTATTACAACTACTGCTGAAGAAACGGATGGAAGCAGAATTTTCCCTCTGATTGAAAAGTATATCCTTAATAACATAACTGAGCAGCCGAAACCTCGTGATGCATGGTGTTACCAATACATGAAAAACGTAATGAACCAGTGGGAAACTCCTGTTGTATATTCGCCGAGTGCTTCTTATCTAATGCATATGCTTCAGGGAAAAGAATTTGATTTACGCAGTCGTACATCAGATGAAAAACATACTCTTCGCTTTGAAATTGGCAACAGCCGTATGGAGTTTGTAATCGATGAAATACAGACTATTCACAGTTCCTGTACTGTTGATTTGTTTGGAGAAACCACATATGCAATTGAAATTCCGTCAAATAGCCCACTTATTGGAGACGAACAGAGAAACCGTATTTGGAAATATGCTGCCCATCACAGTTGGGTAGACCAGAGTACCCTTATTTTGACTATATGCTGGCAGGAAACCGGGCATTCACAAACATGGAAATTCTATTTTCATGAAAATACCTTGACTTTGATTGTCACAGATGGTACTAAAGGAATGTTTGAATTGTCTGGTGCGGTGAGTGACCGGAATGTAAGATTTGCTGATATGATTTTTGATGGTGCTTTTAGATAGAAACACGTAAAAATACTCCGGGGATTTTTATTTTTCCCCGGAGTATTTCTGTCAATATAATGTTCATGATTAGGGGGTCAAAAGTTACTATAAAACGAGTGTTTTGACACCCATATCATAATATAAAACAATTTGCCCATATCTGCGTTCTCTTTCATATAAAATGACATATCAGATGGAGACATTCTTCATCTGATATACTATCATACAGATACGATTATTTCAATATATGACTAAACCCCAACAGTTTAGCATCGTAATACCCAATTGCCACCTTTAAAAAGATAACTGTATCTTTTTTTCATAAATATTAATAATTCTTCCTATAAATAAGGCTGTCAGTATGGTTCCTATACCAATACCATAAAAAGGGGTATGATTAATTAAACATAAAATAATAGTGGCAAACACAAGTGTAATATCAAAAGTATTTTTCACTATTGAAAAAGGAAAAGAGAAGACTTCTGAAATCGTTTTTACAATACCATCAGTTGGTGTTAAAATAAGATTTGTTTTCACACTTAAAAATACGCCCATTGCAGTAATGAACATCGTCATAATAAAACAAATAACCCTTAAGTATAAACTTAACGATAATGTAGGAATTATAAAATCATATAAATCAGTCAACCAACCAAAAGCAAACGATAACGGAATTTCTAAAATAAAAGTAACTGTGATCTTTTTGGATAAAATACATTGAATAATAACAAATATTAAGTAACAGATAATAGAAGCTGTTCCTAAAGAAAAGTTATAGATTTGTGATATTGAATACATCACAGAACTAAAAGCAGCAACTCCTAAATCAAAGCGAACATTTAATACAACAGCAAAAGCTATTAAATTCAAACCAAGAAAATATAAAAAATATTTTTTC
>CAUWEA010000185.1:0-1757 GCA_963557735.1 uncultured Faecalimonas sp.
CAAAGGTTAATTCTCCTATATCTTACAATATACTATCTATGATATCTTTCAGATAAGTAAAAGCGCGCGTAAAAAACTTAAAATAATCTTGGAGGATTATCACAATGAGAGATAAGAATAATGGAGAGATTGCAAAATCTCAAATGTTTGGATACGCACTTTTTGGCTGTGGAGCTAATTGTCTGGGTGGTATTCTTGGTTCTTTTTAACACTGTATCTGACCGACAATCTGCTGTTGTCCATGTCGTTTATTGCTTTTATGATGTCTGCCGGACGTATTATCAACGCAGTGACAGAATTTTTAAGCGGTTTTATCATTGACCGGACACACACGAAGATCGGGAAAGCCAGACCGTGGATCCTGGGTACATCATTTTTTGTTGCACTTCCTGTATTTATGGTGTTCAACTGCCCGCTCAGTCTGGGACAGACGAGAAGAATGGTATGGGTATTTGTCTGTTATCTGATGCATATTGCAGTGTTCGGGGCAGTCATCAGTATCGCGATTGCTACGCTGTTGATTAAGATGACTTCTAATACGACAAGCCGCACGAAGATTACAAACTTGTCCAACCTGCTCGGGCAAATATCTCAATTAGTCGTAGGTGCCTATGGAGTACCGATTTTAATGTATTTTGGAGGATATGAGACCGGATACCGCGGTATGAGTTTTATCTTCTGTTTCCTTGGATTTCTGCTTCCGTTCCTTACAGGCATTATTTGTAAGGAAGATCCAGACATGTTTGATGCCGCGGCAGAGATGCTTCATGAATCCACAAAGCGACCTTCCACACCGGTGAAAACACAGATAAAATATGTTTTCAGTAGCAAATATTCTTTTCCTCTGTTCGCAATGTTCTTACTGTTTAACTTTGCAGCGATGATTTTTAATTCAATTGCTGTTTATTTTATTCGTGACGTTTTAGGAAATGCATTGTATATGACACAGATTACTTATACAAAACTGATTCCGGGTATCATTTGTTGTGTAGTTGGAATTGTTCCATTAGCAAATGCAAAACTAGGAAAAAGGAAAGCATTGATGCTTGGTGCGTCATTTCAGGCAGCCGGCTTTGCCTTGATGTTAATTCCCAATTTAGTACCCGTTATAATAGGAAATGCCTTGTATGGAATCGGTTTGGCCTTTTATGGCTCATTGCTTTTTGCTTCCACTGCGGATGCGGCAGATCATATTAATCTTACCGCAAAGACAGATGTTTCCGGCCTTTCTACCAGTATTGCCCAGCTTGGAATGCGCGTAGGAATGCTTCTCGGCAGTGTAGGCGTCTCGGTTATTTTGTTTCTGTGTAAATATGACGCTCAATCTGCAAATAATGGCATTGCACAATCTTCTGTCACCCTGTTTGCTGAAAGATGCGGATATGCAGTCGTTCCTTTGGTCTGTAGCATTTTGTTAGTTTTGATTAGTAACTTTATGAATGCAGATGAAGAAGTTATAAAATTGAAAAATACCCAATAAAGGAGAGAATTCTGATGACACAATTATTCAATAAATTTTATATTCCTGAAGATGTAGGCATTTCCTCTGTAGCTATTGCCCAGTTTCTGAAAGAATGTGATGAAATAAATTATAAATTGCGGACTCTTCATATTGTTCGCCATGATAAAGCGATAGCAGAAGTTTCCAAATATCCGTTTTGTGCACTTGATAAAAGATTGGTATATTCCGTAAGCAAAACATTTACATCCACGGCTATAGGGATTGCGGTAAAAGAAGGTTTGTTGCGGGTAGATGA
>CAUWEA010000186.1:0-1631 GCA_963557735.1 uncultured Faecalimonas sp.
GTACAGTGACTTGTCGCCAGTTTCCTAACTTGACATTCGCTCCACGGAAAACCTGTCAAAGTGCTTTTCGCACTGACAGCAACCTCACGCTTCAAAGCTATCATGCCACAGCTCTCTTAGTATAACGAATCACAACTGATATTTCAAGTAGTTTTTAAAAAAAATTGTATTTTTAAAAAGTCAAGCATTAAATGCGAAACTTTTCTTGCTAAACATCATTTCGTCACTTTGCACAATATCTCCTTGATCTGATTAGTAATTTTGCAAAAACTTATCCCCTAACCTTTTTATTTCTCTTCTGATTCTATGCTGTTAACTTTTCCAGTTCACATCGAAACATTTCCGCTGCCGTTCTCCAACCAAAAATTTCTCTTGGATAATTGTTGATCCAGTCTTCTACTTCCTGTATCTCTTCTATAGTCTTATCATCAAAATTTGTTCCTTTCGGAATCTTTCTTCTTACTAATCGATTCTGATTCTCATTGCTTCCTCTTTCATAGCTGCTGTATGGGTGGCAATAATATAGCTTTGTTCTTTTCCCATCTTTTAATATGGATTTTTCTAGCCCCTTACAATCTGAGAACTCTGCTCCATTATCCACAGTAATGGTTTTGAATACCTTGCCAAAAAGACTTCCCCATTTCTTTTCTATGCAGTCCAACGCTCTTACAACTGCCTGCATGGTGTGTTCATATAAAAGTACCATGATCTCATCTCTTGTTTTTCGTTCTGTCAATACAAGGAGGCTGTGTTTGCTTTCCCCTTTTTTACCAATGACCGTATCCATCTCCCAATGTCCAAATTCCTCCCGGTTCGTGATATGCTCAGGACGTTTCTCAATGCTGTCACCTGCGGCTGCTCTTGCCTGCGATCTGACCCGCTTGTTTTTCTTTCTTCGTGTTCCCTTAACCGGAAGATCTTTATTTGTAATTGTAAGGAAGATTCCCTTATCTATATAACTATAAAGGGTCTGTTTACTGATTTCTGTCTCAAATTCCAATCCACTTGCCTTGATTTCGCCAAGAACTGCTCCGGGTGAGTAATCTTCATTTGCAATCTTGTTTTCTATGTACTCTGCCAGTCTGTGATCTCTTCCTATCTTGAGACCCGGACCTTTGTCACGAAGATTCCGCTGATACCTTTCTTCTGCAATATCCGGGGAATAGCGTTCTTCTTCTGTCAGATCAGAATTGGTATGGATATACCGGCCTCTCCGTAGTTCTCTATATATCGTACTCCGATGCACCCCGATATGTTCTGCAATCTCTTCTACTTTATGTCCTGCTTTATGAAGTGCTTCTATTTTTAATCTGTCAGCTCTTGTTAATTGTTTAAATCTTCTCCGCATTCTAATCCCCCTCACTTTGATTTCATTACTGCATCCGTATTGAAAGCATTTCCCTTTTTCATTTTTACCATTTCAGCAATTCACTTGCTGTACAATAGAAAATCACATCGAGTTAAGACAAAGCTCCCGCAAAGACCGGATGACTCTTATATTTTGGTGCAGAAAAACAAATTTTGCCGAAGGCTTCAGATATTAACGATAATGAAGAAAATCAAATTTCTTCTTATGCCTGTTATCGGGCACACTATAACAAACTGATCTTCCACTTTTCAGGCAAAATAAA
>CAUWEA010000187.1:0-1629 GCA_963557735.1 uncultured Faecalimonas sp.
ATGATTGTATGGTTTTATTACATTCGATCAACATTTAATTAATGTCCACTGAACAAAAAAAAGGCCACGTGATATCAAGAAATAGCGCCGTTTCTGCGGTATAATAAGTGCAAGGAAAAACGGGAAAACACGCGAAAAACCTTGCACTTGGAGGCGGCCATGTATCGATACAGTAACGGTCAGATCAGCCTTTCTGACTTCAATCAACCGGCAGGCATGAATCTGAAAGAAAGCAATCGCTGGGTCAAAAAGGCACAGACAATACCCTGGCTGGATATTGAGAAACGCTATGCCAAGCTGTTCACCAATCGCAAGGGCAATGTGGCAAAGCCACTACGCTTAGCCTTAGGAGCCTGCATCATTCAGGCGGAGTACGGTTTTTCCGACGAAGAAACGGCTCTGCAGATTCAGGAGAATCCGTATTTTCAATACTTCTGCGGCAATCCCGGCTACGACGACAGCAAGCAGCCCTTTGACCCATCTCTTATGGTGTACTTCCGTAAGCGCCTGACGCCGGAAGTGCTGGGAGAAATCAACGAGATGATACTCAAAACTGTAACCACATCAGAGAACAACGACGACCATAACACTCCCACAGGCGGTGGTAACAGCGGCACTCTGATTGTGGATGCAACCTGCGCGCCGTCTGATATCCGATTTCCGCAGGATGTGTCGCTTTTGAACGAGGCGCGTGAAAATGCAGAGCAGATCATTGATACGCTGCAGGAGCAGAGCGTGGAAGAGAAACCCAGAACCTATCGCAACAAGGCCCACAAGGACAGCCTCAAGTATATGCGCAGCCGCAAGCACAACGTGAAGAAGACGCGCGAAGCAATCCGTAAGCAACTCCAGTATCTCCGCAGAGACCTTTCCATCGTCGATTCTATGCTGCAATCCGGCCTGAAGCTATCCCAAAAGCAGCAGCTTCGGCTTGAAACACTGCGAAAAATTTACGAACAGCAGAAGTACATGTATGACAACCATACACATTCCGTTCCTGACAGGATTGTCAGTGTAAGTCAGCCGTTCATCCGACCAATCGTACGCGGAAAAGCCGGAAAGCCGGTGGAGTTCGGGGCAAAACTAGATATCAGTGTATCCAATGGATGGGCAAGGTTGGAGTACTGGTCATTTGATGCCTACAACGAAGCCACAAAGCTGGTTGAAACCATAGAGCGTTACAGAGCCCGTGAGGGACATTATCCGGAGCGCGTGCTGGCGGACAAGATTTACCGAAACCGCGAAAACCTCAGCTACTGCAAACTGCACGGAATCCGGCTCAGCGGTCCGGCATTGGGAAGACCGAGAAGGGACGAGCAGCGCGACAGGCGGCAGACCCATTTCGACCAGAATGAACGGATAGAGGTTGAACGACAATTCAGCTTTGCAAAACGCAAATGCAACCTTGGAAAAGTGAAAACGAAACTGGCGGAGACCGTAGGTTTTACGCTTGCCATGTCGATTGTAGTGTTGAATCTGCGTAAAATCCAGCATACCCTTTCGCGCCTGTTTGGGCGGATTTTGCACTTTTTATTGCCGCAGCAAAAATTGGTATTTGTTCAGTAGACACTATTTAGTATTCTAGGGCTATGCCCGCATATGAAAAACCCCCGGCTTTGCCGGGGGATA